>CAXBQJ010000042.1:0-8310 GCA_963977775.1 uncultured bacterium | reverse complement strand
TTGTGGCCGGGAAGTTGTCCTCCTTCACCTGGCTTTGCTCCTTGCGCCATTTTAATTTGAATATCATCTGAATTAACTAAATATTCACTGGTAACACCAAATCTTCCACTTGCAACTTGTTTAATAGCAGATCGTTTTGAATCTCCATTTTCTAAAACAACAAATCTTTCTGGATCTTCCCCGCCTTCACCGGTATTTGATTTTGCACCGATTCGATTCATTGCGATTGCTAAAGTTTCATGAGCTTCTTGTGAGATAGATCCATAAGACATTGCTCCTGTACTAAATCTTTTTAATATTGATTCAATAGATTCAACATCTTCTATTGGAATTGGTTTTCTATTTGAAGTTTTTAATTCAAATAATCCTCTTAAAGTCATCAATCTTTTTGATTGTTCATTAACTAAATTGGTGTAGTCTCTAAAAATTTCTAATTGACCAGTTCTTGTTGAATGTTGCAATCTAAAAACAGTTTCTGGATCAAAAAGGTGAGGTTCACCCTCTCTTCTCCACTGGTACTCTCCCCCAATCGAAAGTTGTCGGTGAGCAGGAGAAATACCTGTAATCGGGTAAGCAACTAAATGTCTTTGCGCAACTTCCTTAGCAATGACATCAAGTCCAACTCCACCAAGTCTTGAAACTGTTCCCGTAAAATATTTATTTACTAAATCTTGAGATAAACCGATAGCTTCAAAAATTTGTGCACCTCGATATGAGGCTACTGTTGAAACTCCCATCTTGCTCATAACTTTTAGAACACCTTTACCAAGAGCTTTCACTAAATTTCTAACAGCTTTTTCTGGAGTAATGCCCACAATTCTTTTTTGTCTTACTAAGTCTTCTACTGATTCCATTGCCAAATAAGGATTTACAGCAGCTGCTCCATATCCAATTAAGAGTGCAACGTGATGAACTTCTCTAACGTCTCCTGCTTCAACTATCAATCCAACTTGCATTCTTTGTTTAGTTCTTACTAAATGGTGATGAACTGCTGAAAGCAATAAAAGTGACGGAATTGGTGCTTCATCGGCATCAGAATCCCTATCACTTAGGACTAGTAAATGTTTTCCATTTTTAATTGCTTCATTAACTTCTTGAAAAATTTCATTAATTCTATTTTCCAGTCCAGATTCGCCTTCGGCTACTTTGTATAAACCAGAAAACTTTTGAGCCGCAAAACCTGGTTTATCGCCATCTCTATTTATATGGATAAGTTTTGCTAGTTCATCATTATCAATAACCGGAAATGGTAAAACAACTTGACGAGTATGAGCAGGAGTTGCATCAAGCAAATTACATTCTTCTCCTATTGCTGAAGATAATGACGTAACTATTTCTTCTCTAATAGCATCTAATGGTGGGTTTGTGACTTGTGCAAATAATTGTGTGAAGTAATCAAATAGAAGTCTTGGTTTGTTACTTAAAACAGCAATTGGAGAATCTGTGCCCATTGAACCAATTGGTTCTGCTCCACTTTGTGCCATTGGTGAAAGTAAAATTCTTAATTCTTCATCGGTATAACCAAAGGTTTGTTGTCTTCTAATAACAGAAGAATGAGTATGAACAATATGCTCTCTGTCAGGTAATTCCTCTAAGTGAACTAAACCAGCATGAAGCCAATCTTGATAAGGTTGTTCGCTTGCTAATTGGTCCTTAATTTCGTCATCTTCAATAATTCTTCCCAGTTCAGTGTCAACCAAAAACATTTTTCCTGGTTGCAGTCTTCCTTTTCGAATTATTTTTGCTTGTGAAATTGGCAAAACTCCAGTTTCACTTGCTAATACCACGAAACCATCATCAGTTACCCAAAATCTTCCAGGTCTTAATCCATTACGATCTAAAACTGCACCTATTAAATTTCCGTCGGTAAAAGTTACACAAGCTGGTCCATCCCAAGGTTCCATAAACGCTGCATGATATTCATAAAAAGCTCTTCTTTTCGGATTCATACTTGGATTGTTTTCCCAAGCTTCTGGAATCATCATTAATACGGCGTGCGGTAATGATCTTCCACCTAAATGAATAAGTTCTAAAACTTCATCAAATGAAGCAGAATCAGATGCGCCATTTGCACAAATTGGAAAGATTCGATTTAAATCACCCGTTATTTTATTAGTTGCTAATAAATTTTCCCGAGCATGCATCCAATTTCTATTTCCCTTTACAGTATTTATTTCCCCGTTGTGAGCTATAAATCGATAGGGGTGAGCAAGAGGCCAGGAAGGAAAAGTATTGGTGCTAAATCTTGAGTGCACTAAAGCTATTTTTGAATAAACATTTTTATTTGATAAATCTGGGTAAAATTCTTCTAATTGACCTGTTGTGAGCATTCCTTTATAAACAATTGTTCTTGCAGATAAAGACGCAAAATAAACCCTTGATTCTCTTTCCACAATTTTTCTAAATGGATAAACTGCTCTATCTACGTCGATATTGGTTAAAACAGTATTCTTTGGTTGAATAAAAAGCATTTCAAAATTAGGCATAACACTTTTTGCTGTTCTTCCAAGATTATTGGAGTTAGTTGGGACATTTCTCCAACCTAGAATTTTAAGATCTTCTCTTTCTGCCGTTTCTTCTATTTTCTTTTTAGCATTTAAATATTCATTTTTTTCTGTGGGTAAAAATGCAATTCCAACTGCATATCTTCCATTTTCTGGAAGTAAGAAATCAACTTGGGTTTTAAGAAATTCATGAGGTATTTGAATTAATATTCCTGCCCCATCGCCTGAATCTGGTTCACTACCTGATGCACCACGATGTTCTAGATTTCTTAAAGCTTCTAAACCTTTAGCCACAATTTCATGGTTTGCTTTTTTATTTAAAGTCGCAACAAGGGCTACACCACAAGCATCGTGTTCATTAACAGGGTCATAAAGACCTTGACTTTGTGGTAACAATTTAATCGTCCCTTATTGAAATTTGGCTGGGACGACAATGGCCCAAAAAACTCTTAACTACCTAAATCTTAGCGCAATACTATTTAAAGCGCTGAGCCGATGGAATTGCCAAGAAACCATGTAACAGCAGCAGCACCTGCTCCAATTAAAAGTTGTCGAGTCCCTGAATACCACCAGGTTCGAGTTGTCACAAGGGAGACAAGGGCTCCGGCTATAAATAATCCAAACAATGAAACTATTAATGAAAAAACTAAATTATTAAAACCCAAGATATATGGAGCAAGAGGAATCATCGCACCTATGGCAAAAGATACAAATGATGAAATAGCGGCTAATTTGGCAGAAGGTAAATCATTAGTTGAAACTCCAAATTCCTCTAAAGAATGCGCATCTATAAAAGCGTCTTGATTTCTACTTAATTCAGTTGCAAATTTTTTAGCAGTATCGGGCTGAACTCCGCGGGCAATCCAGACTTGTGCTAGTTCATCAATTTCTTTATCAATATTTTGAAGTATTTCTTTTCTTTCAAGTTCAATTTCTGCCAAAGCAAGTTCTGCTTGGCTTGCTACAGAGGTGTACTCACCTGCTGCCATTGAAAATGCACCTGCAAGTAGACCGGCAAAACCTGCTAAAACTATTGCAGTTGAGTTATCAACACCAGCAGCTTGTGATCCACCGGCAACACCAATCATCAAAGCAAAATTTGAAACTAAGCCATCCATGGCACCAAAAACTGCAGGACGAAGCCAACCTCCACTGACATTTCGGTGAATAAGTTCTTGACTAATTAATTTTTGACCAGTATTCAAAACTTCTAACTCCTAATTAATTTATCTTCTCGCCCAGGTCTTAACTTGTTCGATAAAACGAAATAAACAAGCCCTCCGAGTATAACAACCAAACAAGTCCAAACATTAAATCTTAATCCTAATATTTGGCGTGCCTCATCAATTCTAAGGTTTTCAACAAACAATCTTCCCACGCTGTAAAAAACAACGTAGAGAGAAAAAAGCCTGCCGTGGCCTATTCGATATTTTCGATCGAGATAAATAAGTAGAAAACCCACAAAAATGTTCCAAATTAATTCATAGAGAAAAGTTGGGTGAAACGTTTGAAACATTTCATAGCCAAATGGACGAAATTTCTCGTCTATTTCTAATCCCCAAATTAAATTGGTTGGTTTACCAAATAATTCTTGATTAAAATAATTTCCCATACGGCCAATTGCTTGTGCAAATATTATTCCTGGTGCAATTGCATCTGCAAATGGTGGTAAATAGATTTTATAAAATCTACATCCAATCCATGCACCAACACCACCAAAAAATATTGCTCCCCAAATTCCTAGACCACCATTCCAAATCTTAAAAATATCTACAAAATTCTTACCATCACCAAAATATTTTTCATAATCTGTTGCTACGTGATAAATTCGTCCACCAATAATTCCAAACGGAACAGCAAATAGAGCTACATCACTTACAGTTCCTAACTTTCCACCTTTTTCAATCCATCTTTTATTACCCAACCAGATTGCTAAAAATATTCCAAGAATTATAAATAGTGAATACGCTCTTAGAGGAATTGGTCCAAGATACAAAACTCCAGTCGAAGGACTTGGAATACTTAAAGGGATCAAATTCTCTTATTTCTTTGCATCTGCAACAGCCTTTGCAAATCCTGCAGGATCATAAATAGCTTGTGCATCTAAAGCTTTATCGTTTAGAAATAGAGAAGGCGTACCTTGAACTCCTCTATCTTTGGCATGCAATTCAGAATTTTGTGCCCATCCTTTGTATTTATTACTGGTGAAACAAGATTCAAATTCTGTATAAGAATCATTTGTTATTCCTACTTCCTTAGCTAAACCTAAAAGTTGTTCATCGCTATATCCTGAACCTTCTTTTGCTGGTTGCATAGCAAAAATTCCTGAATGGTATTCAACAGTTTTTCCTGCATCAACTGCGCAACCCCAGGCCATTGTTGCTCTAAGAGATGAAAGTTTAGACTCTGGAAAATTTCTGTCTAAAAAAATCATTGGATGAAGAGTTAAATTAATTTCACCTTTTTCAGCTGAGGCAAATACATTGGCTGAATTCGTTTTCTCAAATTGACCACAAGCAGGACATTGGAAATCTTCATACAATTCTGCTCTCGGTGAATTAGAATCTTGTTTTCCTATTGGAACTCCATAACCTTCACTTGCAGTTACTCCTTTGGGAAGTTGTGCTGCGGTGTCATATTCAGTAATAGCTTCAGGAACTATTACATCTGTACTTGATTGATTTTTTGCATAAAAACCTAATCCAATAATGATTACTACGATTAAAGCTACAAAAGAGCCGCCAATAATTTGAATTGTTCGTGCTTTTTTTGCATCTGAGCCAGCACTAGCTCTTACTTGCGCCGCTTTATTTCGGATGTCATCTGGATTAGTCATTAAAAGGATCCTTTATTTGTCTTCTTTATTAACATAGTAAATGCATAAATTTTTTGCCTCTTGTGGTTAATTTCTTCGCACACCTCGAGCAAAATCTTTAGTCATTTGCCCAACAGCACTAATCGCTTTAGTTAAATCTGGCGCATCCATAATTAATTTCACAAAAGCACTTCCCACAATCACTCCATCAGCAAATTGAGCTACTTCATGAGCTTGGTCAGCGTTTGAAACTCCTAAACCAACTGCAACTGGAGCATTGGTTTGTTTTCTAATTCTTGTTACTAATTCATGAGCCCTATTAGAAACTTCAGTTCTTGTGCCAGTTACTCCCATCAGACTTGCAGCGTAAACAAAACCAGTGACATTATCTGTGACAAGTTTGATTCTTTCTTCACTCGAACTAGGAGCTAAAACAAATACTCTTTCTATATCTAATTTGTTTGTTTCACTTATCCATTTTTGAGACTCATCTGGTGGCAAATCAGGGGTGATTACTCCGATTCCACCAGCTTGAGAAAAATCATTGACATATCTTTCTACACCCCAGCGTTCAATGGGAGACCAATATGACATTGTTAATACAGCCTTATTGGTTTGACTTACTTTTTTGACAACGTTCATGACTTCATTAATTCCAGTTTTATTTTTTAATGCAATATCAACTGCTTCTTGAATTATTGGACCATCCATTAATGGATCACTGTATGGAACGCCAACTTCAATTAAATCTATACCGTTTTTAAACATTTCATCAATAATTGCTACTGACCCATCCAAACTTGGAAAGCCAGCAGGCAGATAGGCAATTAGGGCAGCTCGATTTTCGGCATGAGCATTTTCAAAAATTGTCTTTATTTTTCCCATATTTAATTTATTTTGAACCACTTAGCAGCGGTTTCAACATCTTTGTCCCCACGGCCACTGCAATTAATAATTATGGTTGCATCTTTTCCTAATTCCTTACCCAATTTGATAGTTCCTGCTATTGCATGTGCTGTTTCAATTGCAGGAATTATTCCTTCGGTGTTGGAAAGAATTGAAAAAGCTTCCATTGCTTCGCTATCAGTAATTGGATGATATTGAGCTCGTTTAGTTTCTTTTAGCCAAGCATGTTCTGGTCCAACACCTGGATAATCAAGCCCTGCAGAAATTGAATGACTTGGCAAAGTTTGACCATTTTCATCTTGCAAAACATAAGATCTTGTTCCATGCAAAATTCCAATTGTTCCACCAGACAAAGTTGCAGCATGTCTGCCAGTTTCTATTCCATCTCCTGCTGCTTCATAGCCATGAATTTGCACATCTTTATCAAGAATGAATGGATGAAATAAACCAATTGCATTTGATCCACCCCCAACACATGCCGTAACTGCAGTTGGAAGTTTTCCAGTCTTTTCTAAAATTTGTTGCTTAGCTTCAATTCCAATTATGCTGTGAAAATTTCTACCAATTGTTGGAAAAGGATGAGGACCAGCAACAGTTCCTAATAAATAATGAGTGGTCTCAACATTTGTAACCCAATCTCTCATTGCTTCATTAATGGCATCTTTTAAAGTTTTAGTTCCGGTTTTTACAGGAACAACAGTTGCACCAAGTAGTTTCATTCTGGCAACATTTAAAGATTGCCTAATTGTGTCTTCTTCTCCCATATAAACTACGCATTCCAAACCAAATAATGCTGCAGCAGTCGCAGTTGCAACGCCATGTTGTCCAGCGCCTGTTTCAGCGATTAATCTTTTCTTTCCCATGCGTTTAGTTAGAAGTGCTTGCCCTATAACGTTATTTATTTTGTGCGAGCCTGTGTGATTTAAATCTTCGCGTTTAAGAAATATTCGTGCATTACCTGCATGTTTGGAGAAGTTTTTTGCTTCTGTAAGTGGGCTTGGTCTGCCCACATAGTCTTTCATTAACGATGCAAACTCATCGTTAAAATTTGGATCCGAAATTGCCTTTGCATATTCTTCTTCCAATTGATCAAGAGCACTTATTAAAGCTTCAGGAACAAATCGTCCACCAAACTGACCAAAGTGGCCTGTTTGCTCATCAATTTTGTTTAAGTCTTCTAAAAAAGTTGTCATTTATTTACCTGCCATGATTAGTGGCTGGATGTGCACCAGCTGTCACTAATTCGTGCACTGCGCTTCGAGGATCTTTATTCATTACTAAACTTTCACCAACTAAAACAGCGTGTGCTCCAGCATTTGCATAAGTTATTAAGTCGTGTTTATCTCTGATTCCAGATTCTGCAACAATTATGCACTCTTTAGGAACAAATGGTGCTATTTCCATAAATGTATTTCTGTCTACCTCTAAGGTCTTCAGGTTTCTTGCGTTAATTCCGATTAATTTTGCTCCCGCATCTATTGCTCTATGTAGTTCTTCTTTAGTGTGTACTTCTACTAAGGCTGTTAATCCAATTGTGTTTGCTCTTTCAATTAAAGAAACTAATGCTTCCTGCTCAAGTGCTGCCACTATTAATAAAGCTAGATCAGCACCATAAGCACGGGCTTCCCAAAGTTGGTAGCTAGAAACAATGAAATCTTTACGTAATATTGGAATATCTATTGCTTTTCTCACATCAATTAGATCTTGTAAACTTCCTTTGAATTTTCTTCCTTCAGTTAGAACACTGACACAACTTGCTCCACCTAATTCATATTCTTTTGCAAGGGCTGCTGGATCTTTTATATCTGATAAATCTCCTTTACTTGGGGAAGATCTTTTCACTTCTGCTATTACAGCTACGCCTGCTTGTTCAAATATTGGAAATGGATCAATAGTTTTTGCAGAACTTTCAACTATTTTCTTCAATTCATCCAGAGAAACTTTTTGTTGTCTAGCGGATAAATCTTCACGAACGCCAATGATTATTTCGTCAAGAACACTTGGCATATTTGTCTCTTATTTTCGCTTTTTCGATGCAGCTTTTTCCCAAACAATCCAAAGGATTGTTCCAAACACCGCAACTAC
>CAXBQJ010000041.1:0-8376 GCA_963977775.1 uncultured bacterium | reverse complement strand
TCTTTTAAAATATTCATCAGGGTCTTCACCTTCATCATCGCCTGCAAATGGATCATTATTTAAAAATTTATTATATCTAATAATTTCAAATGGCAAAAATGACGCATATTGCGGAGATAAATAAAATGAAAGATTTTTAGCCCAGTTTTTGTAATTATTATCTGAATTATAATCTATATTTTGAGTAAATAATAACTCATTTTGATCATTATAATATTTGACTTCAATATTTAACATATATTTTTGTTTTTTGAATTGGTTGATTAATTGTTTAATTTTTGTATGAGTAATTGACAATTCAGTTAAATTACTAGGAAATGAATTAATCTTTTTAATTTATTTACTTATTTTTGATCTTAATAAATTAAAAGGTCTGATTTGTTATATTATTAAATAATTCACAAAAAGGATAGTTAAAATATGCACCCACTTGACCCTTTAAGTGCTCAAGAACTTTCCCAAGTTGTACTAAATGCCAGAAAAGTATGGGATTTAAAAGAACATCATCTTTTTGCCATGGTTCAACTTAATGAACCGAATAAAGAATTATTAAATAAAAATCAATCTATAGAGCGAAGTGCAAAAGTTTCCATACTTGATACTTCAACTGCCAAACTTTTCGAAGGAATAATTAGTGTTAATGGCACATCTTTAAGTTGGCAAGAAATAGAAAACGCCAAATCACCTGTATTAAGCACTGAATCAAAAAATGCCATCAAATCAGTTTTAGAAAACCCAGAAATAGTTAAAGCGTTAAAAGAACGTGGCATAACAGATCCCTTAAACCAAGTGCATGTGGAAACTTGGCCCATTGGTGCACAAATTCCAGATTTTCTAAATGATGGCAGACGTCTTATTTGGACTCCTATGTGGTTTCGACCAACTAAAGAATCAAATATGTACGCTCATCCCATCAATGGTCTTTATGCAATTGTTGATTTAAAAACTTATGAAGTTGTAAGTATTGAAAATACTGATAAAACTCCAATACCACAAACACCAGGTGATTATCGAATAAGTCAAACAGGTGGAGACGTTAAATTAAATAGCTTAGAAATAGTTCAAAAAGATGGACCATCATTTAAATTAGACGGTTGGAAATTAACTTGGGAAAGATGGAATTTAAGAATAGGTTTTGATCAAAGAGAAGGACTTATCATTCATGATGTTAATTTTCTAGATAACAAAAATTTAAGAAAAATTGCACATCGAATGTCTATTGCAGAATTAGTTATTCCCTATGGTGATCCAAGTCAAGGAACTTATCGAAAAAATGCTTTCGATACAGGCGAATATGGCCTTGGTAATTACACCAATTCCCTATTACTTGGTTGTGATTGTTTAGGAGAAATAGTTTATTTAGATGTTTCTTTAGTAGAACCAGAAGGAAATGTTAAAACTATAAAAAATGCTATCTGTTTACATGAAGAAGACTTTGGAATTTTATGGAAACATATTGATACAGATGGTCATGTGGAAGTTAGAAGATCAAGAAGAATGGTTATTTCTTCAATTGTGACAATTAATAATTATGAATATGGCTACTACTGGTATTTCTATCAAGATGGCTCATTTGAATTTGAGGCAAAACTAACTGGAATTGTTTTAACTATTGCTGATACTCCAGGAAAAAATCATCCATCAGCAACAGAAATTGAAAAAGGCTTATGGGCTCCTTATCACCAGCACACATTTTGTGCTCGCCTTGATTTAGATATTGATGGAGAACAAAATACAGTTTTAGAAGTTGATTCAGTTGCTAAACCTATGGGACCTGAAAATATTCATGGAGCAGCTTATGTGACAGAAGAAAATATTTTTGAAAAAGAAATTGAAGCAACAAGTTTAATAAATATCGAAACTTCCAGATATTGGAAAATAATTAATGAAAACAAGAAAAATCATTTAGATAAACCAGTTGGTTACAAATTGATTCATAACACTAATACTCTTCCCCTTGCTTCAAAAGATTCAGTTATAGGACAACGTGCTGGTTTTATGTATAAACATTTATGGGTTACCAAAAATGATGAAACTCAAAAATATCCTGCGGGAGATTATCCATTCCAAAGCAAAAAAGATGAAGGATTACCAACCTATATAAAGCAAAACAGAAATATTAAAAATGAAGATGTTGTGCTTTGGTATGTATTTGGACTAAATCACATTCCTCGCACTGAAGATTGGCCAGTAATGCCTGTGGAAAGATTAGGTTTTACTTTAAAACCAGTTAACTTCTTTCAAAGAAGTCCTGCAATGGATGTTGCACCAAGTGAAGCAAAATGTCATTGCGGGACAAATTGTCAATGCCAGCACTAAATTGATTTAGCTAATAAATCTTTCATTTCTTGTATTTCTTTAGTTTGGCTTTCAATAATGTTATTAGCTAAAGTTTTTACTTCAGTATTATCACTATTCACAATCATTTGGGTCATTTCAATAGCACCCTCATGATGTTTAATCATGGAAGTTAAAAACATTTGATCAAATTCTTTATCTTTTAAAGTTTCTAGTTTTGCTAATTCTTCTTCACTTAACATTCCACCCATTTCATGGCTATCATGACCCATCATGGAATAACCACCATCAAACCAGGTATACATCTGCACAATTTCTGGTTCTTGCGCAGCTTTTATTCTTTTTGCTAAGTCTAAAATTGCAGGATTTGAAGTATTAGTTAAAGCAAGCTTTGACATTGTTACTGCTTGTTCATGATGAGGAACCATCATGGCAGCAAACATTATTTCATTTTTACTATATTTTGAACTTGATTCAGAAGATTCCATCATTGAATGCATGAAGTGATTATCTGTTCGATTAACAGCAAAAATTCCAACCAAAATAGCAAGTAATACTGCTATAACTGTTAATAAAACAGTATTAATATTTAATGCAGTTTTTGTCTTATTTGCCATTTATTTTCCTTTTTTATCCAACAGAAATCTTAATTACTTTTTCTTTTTCTATCTCCACATTAATCCTGGTGGGCGAATAGTCCATAGTTAAAGCATAAAATTCACCATCTCTTGCCGCAACTCGATAACTTAATCCCTCAAGAGAGGCACAATATTCCACGTTTTTTTCAGTCTTTCCTATTAAAGGCTTAATTGTTTGACCAACTAATTTAGCCACCTCGTCAAAATATTGAGCACTTTGAGGATCTGAGGAAATTGACGTTAAATCAAGTTTTGGACAATTATCAAAACTTTGAGGAGAAGAACTAGCGCAAGAAGTTAAAAGTAGTAAAGAAGCAAAAAATGTAGCTATTCTTTTAATTTTATCTTCTCTTTGAAGCAACTTTTTTATTAGCTAATCTCCAATGAACTAAAAACAAAGGAATGACCACAATAAGAGCTGTTAAATTACCAATTAAACCAGTAATTCCTGTTCTAAACTCTGTTTGAGCTTGTTGTTCTTTTAATAATTCAATATTAACTTTTACAGGCTGATTCATATATGGATCAATGTAGGCAGGATTTGGATAAACAAGTCTCATTACGTTATCTACAAAAGAAAAGGTAGTAAAGATTATTGTCACTATGCAAATTAAACAAACAGCATAAAGATATAAGGAGCGCCAATCGGTTAATGAAGGTTTGGTCATACTTCTAGTTTAGCACCATTTAATTCATCAAATATTGATTGAAATCTATATAATCAAGCCAAATACAAGGTGCGTAATGTGAAATATTGTTTCTATTAAATTTTCTTTCTACTTCTTTAGATAAATTTTGTAATCTAAAAGGATTACAAATTATGAGTTTTTTTACACTCATCAATCATTTCTTTTTGATGAGGATGTAATTGTTGATCTTTTCTTGTGGAAGCTTCACTTGCCTCTGCTAAATAATCAGGAACACCTGATGATTTATCTAAGAAAGCTTCTAAAACAGCTACTCCACAAAATGGCACATAAACTTCTGAATATCCACCTTCGTGAGTTGCAACTACTCTGCCATTGGAATATTTATCTGCTAATTTCAAGGTTTCTTCTGCCATCCATTTAAAGGTGTAAGCATGAAGTGCCATACGAGAAAGTTGATCATAGTAAGAAGCATCAAAACCTGATGCAATAAAAATAAATTCTGGTTTGAATCTATCAATGGCAGGTTTTACTACATTTTCAAATGCATATCGATATGCACCATCACCACTTCCAGCAGGAATTGGGATATTTATATTAAATCCTTTACCTGCACCTTCCCCAGTTTCAGTAATTTTTCCTTCATGTCTTGGATATAGCTCATCTTGATGTAGAGAAATTGCTAAAACATTTGGATCAGCATAAAACACAGCTTGGGTGCCATTGCCATGATGAACATCCCAATCAATTACGGCAAACTTAGTTAAGTTGGTTGTTTTTCTTAAATGCTCTATGGCAACTCCAATGTTGTTAAACATGCAATAACCCATGCCATGATCTTTAACAGCGTGATGTCCTGGTGGTCGAATGAGTGCATAAGCCACATCAACTTCTTTTTTATAAACTGCATCAGCTGCAGCTATCGCTCCACCTGCAGATAAACATCCAATTTCATAACCAAAAGGACCAAAGGTGGATTCCTCATCACCCATTAAACCTCCGCCATTATCGGAAAGTTCTTTCATATTTTTAATATGTTTTGGATTATGAATTCTTTCCAATTCTTCAACTGTTGCCATTCTTGGCTCAATATGAGTTACTTCATTCTTTAAATCAGAAACATCCACCAAACTTTTAAATCTTCTTTTAGATTCAGGAGATTCCCAATGTTTTCCTGCTTGAATATATTTTCCAGGTTTATAGCTTCCGGCATAAGTTCCCGTGTCGTGCCAGAAGTAATACTCGTGGGTAACAAACCCAACTTTTCTTTTATTTGCCATAGTAAGACCAAATCCTAATCCTTTAACCCTCTTTTACACAAGGGATAAAGTAATAGGATTAGCAAATGGATCAAGATTTTGAAATTATTTCTTCTACTGGCAAGTCATTTGATTCCCCAAGCAGGACAAAATCAAAAGAACGAGGGACTTTTCGACTTTGTGTGATTCAAGATAAATGGCATGAAAGTATAGAAAAACAAAAGGATTCTTTAAGACAATTATCAGAAGTTGCTAAAAATGAAAAACCTAATTTAATTTTATTTCAAGAATTAACCTTAAATCCTTATGCCTGCAGTATTCCTAGGAAAAATAATCCTGACTGGTTACCAGAAGATTTAACAAAGGGTGAAACTTTTAATTTTGCTAAAGAAATAGCTAATCTTACAAATGCTTTTGTTGTTATGTCTTTATATGAAAAAATTGGTGACTTAAATGAAAAAGGATACAACACAGCAATAATTGTTTCTCCAGAAGAAAAACTAGTTTTAAGAACTAGAAAAACTCATCTTCCCGTAACGGCTGGATATTACGAAGATACTTATTTCTTAAATGGTGATGACAAAACTCCTCTTGCTCAAATAAATGATGCAAAAATAGGAACTCCTACTTGTTGGGATCAATGGTTTCCAGAATTAGCAAGACTTTATGGATTAAAAAATACTGATTTAGTTTGCTATCCAACTGCAATTGGATCTGAACCAGATCATCCAAATTTTGACACAAAATATTTATGGCAACACATGATGATTTCTCATGGCATTGCAAATGCCATGTTTGTGGCCGCGAGCAATCGTATTGGTGAAGAAAATGGAATTACTTTTTATGGTTCTTCTTTCATTTCAGATCCTTACGGCAGAGTTTTAGTTGAAGCAAAAAGAGATAAAAGAAGTGTGTTGATAGCTGATCTTGATTTAGATCAAAAAAGAGATTGGATTGAGTTGTTTCCGTTCTTTCAGACCAGACGTCCAGAAATGTATGAGGAAATCACCAAAAACACCTAATTAAATAGTGTTACAGATGTGAAATTTGAGACTGTGATGTCGTTTTTTGGGTGTATCCTTTAACCCAATTAGAGTTACTCGCTCTATTGGGAGGGAATATAAATGGCAAAAAATGTTGGCGACCCAACATCAGTTGAACAAAGATCTGTTGACTGGGTTCCTCATTCAGAACGTCATGGCAAAGTTCGCGATCTAGGAAACGTGTGGTTCGTGGGCAATGTGAACTTAACAGCAATGGCAACAGGTGTTGTTGCTTTATCAATTGGTGCCAATTTAATTTGGACACTAATTGCTATTGTTTTAGGTTCTTTGTTTGGCACGTTCTTTATGGCGTTTCACTCAGCACAAGGTCCACAATTAGGACTTCCGCAATTAGTGCAATCAAGAGCACAATTTGGTTATATCGGTGCAGCTATTACTGTTTGGATTTTCGCACTTATTAACTATTGGGCTTACAACACTTCTGATGCAATTTTGTCAGGTGGAGCAATAAATGCATTAATTCCAAGCATTCCTGCAAGCATTGGTTTTATTATTGCTGCAGTTGTTGCTTCAGTTATTGCAATTTATGGATACGACCAAATACACGCTGTCAACAAAGTTTTGTTATGGCCATCAATTGTGATCATGGCATTGTTAACTGTTGGTGTATTTACCAGAGGTTCATTTCCAGAAGGTGCATTTGATTTAAGTAATTTTCAATTAGCACCATTCATGACAGTTTTTGTCATCATCGCAGGTTTCCAATTAGGTTGGGCACCTTATGTTTCTGACTATTCAAGATATTTACCAGGAAACATTGGGGTTTCACCAACATTTAAATGGACTTATCTGCCAAGTGCATTAAGTGGTGTGTGGGTTTTTGGAATGGGAGCTTTAGCTTCTGGTCCAGATGGAACCTTAACTCCAATTGCTGCCTTTAAAGCAGTTGGTGATTCCATATTTAATGGCTTTGGACTTATTGCGCTAATAATTTTGTTACTTGGATTATTAGCTGTGATGGCAATCAATGCTTATGGTGGTTCATTAGCTTTGATTTCAATGCTTGACTCATTTAAACCTGTTAAACCAACTAAAACCATTCGTATGGCAGCTGTCGTATTGATGGGTGTTGCAGTTTGGGCAACAGCAGCAATTGTGGGAGAAGCAAAATTCAATGTGTTTTATGGAAATGCTTTAGTGTTTCTTGCATATCTATTTACACCTTGGACTGCAATTAACTTGATTGACTATTTCTTTGTTCGAAAAGGATCTTATGTGATCAAAGAAATATTCAAAAAAGATGGAATTTATGGCAGATGGGGCTGGCGCGGAAATTTAGCGTACCTAGTTGGAATCTTGGTTATGATTCCATTCTTTGTCACAGCACCATATGTTGGACCAATTGCGCAAAGCTTAGGAAGTGTGGACTATTCAATATTTGTCGGCCTTCCAGTTTCAGCAATTGTTTATTTACTTTTAGCTAAAGGTATTGATTTAAAGAAAGAAGAATCAATGGCAAGAGCTGAAGGAAACTTAACTACTAAACACTAAATAATTTGGTCAAAGTAGCAATTGCCCAGGCACATCTTCAAGTTGGAGATGTGCCTGGCAATATTTTAGAAACAAAAAAATTAATTAAAGAAGCTGTTGCACAAGGTGCACAAATTGTAGTTTTACCAGAATTAGCAAATTCTGGCTATGTTTTTGAATCAAAAGAAGAACTATCAAACATGCTAAAACAAGATAATTGTTTAGAAGTTTGGCAACAAGAATCTAAAGAAAATAATTTAATAATTGTGGCAGGATTTGCCGAAGAAAAAGATAATAATTTCTATAACAGCAGTGTAATTATTATTGATGGTGAAATAAAAACGATTCAGCCAAAAAGTCATTTATGGGAAAATGAAAAGAAATTCTTTACCCCAGGAAATAAAGTTCCAGAAATAATAGAAACAAAATATGGAAAAATTTCTACAGTTATTTGTTACGATGCAGAATTTCCAGAATATGTGAGAAATGTTTCAGAAAAAGGTTGTCAACTTTTATGTGTGCCCCTTAATTGGGCAACAGGTGCTTATAACAAACCAAGTCATGAAAAAAGACCAATGGAATTATTAAAAATTATGACCATGGCGGCAAACAACAAAATCTGGATAGCAATTTGTGATCGTGCTGGAAAAGAACGAAATATTGAATGGCTTGGCTCATCTGCTGTGATAAATCCTGATGGTTGGCCAATTGCTGAAGTTGGACCAAAATCAGGAATAGCTATTGCTGAAATTGATTTAAAAACAGCAGTTGATAAAAAAATTAGTCCCCTTAACCATGTTTTTGAAGATAGAAGAACTGAACTTTACACAAATTAGTTCAATCACGTTTTTAAACTAAATACTCGAATAGAATTAAATTTATGAAACTTAAGAAATCAAAACTTGTGCAAATCTTTATCAAAAGAAAAGCGTGGATTAGACAAGCTTTAGTAGCCTCAATTGCTGCAAGTTTTGCTTGGTTTCTTGGAGATTTATTAGTT
>CAXBQJ010000040.1:0-8462 GCA_963977775.1 uncultured bacterium | reverse complement strand
TAAATCCAACCAATAACTTTCATCAACCACACCAATTACTTTGTAATTATTTTTTAATAAATTTGGAAATACTTCTCTTTCAACAGAAACTACTTTTTCAGAAGTTATCGTATCGATTATTTTTCTTTTAAATGCACTCTTAATGCTTCAATTGAAAGCGCTGGATAAATCTTGCCTTCCATGCTAATTAGTAAAGGCACTTTTCTTAATACTCCTTGTGTGTTTCCAACTCTAGAGATTGATCCGATCCCTTTAGCTTTGTCATTAATTTCCTTTAAAGAAGTAATTATATGAGGAAATTTATAAAAAAAGTACGTATTTAAGCACCAATTAACTATTGAATTACTTGAAAAAATAGACATTTAAGAGCATGCTTACCTTTAGAAATAAAACCTAGGGAGGGTTAATGTCTAACACGTTAAAAAGAGAGTTCACACTCTGGTCTGCATTTGCTTTTGCATTTGCTTTTATTAGTCCAATCGTTGCTATTTATGGAATTTTTGGACTTGCATATTCAACAGCTGGTCCTGGATTTTGGTGGAACTTTTTATTAGTTTTTGGCGGACAAATTTTAGTTGCCATGATTTTTGCTGAATTAGTTTCCAAATGGCCAGTTGAAGGATCTATTTATCAATGGACAAGAAGACTTTCAGGTAAAGGTGCAGGTTGGTTTGCTGGATGGTTCTATATGTGGACTCTGGTTGTCGCAATGGCAACTGTTGCAATGGGTGCTGCAGCATTTGTGGCTAATGTTTTAGGTTTAACAATCACACCTGGAATGCAAGCAGTAATCGCATTTATCATTTTGGTGCTTGGAACTTTAGCTAATTTACAAGGTCGCGGAATATTAAAAGTATTAATGACAGGTTCAATCATTGCAGAAATTATTGGATCAGTTGGTTTAGGTATTTGGTTATTTCTATTTCACACCGAACAACCTTTATCCTCAATTAACCAAGGATTAGACACTGTCTTGGGTAGTGGATTTACAAATAATGCATTTCTAATTGCAATGGCATTTGTGGGCTGGGCTTTTGTTGGTTTTGAAAGCGCTGGTTCTATTGCTGAAGAAGTTAAAGATCCTCAAAGGACTTTGCCAAAAGTTGTTTTATTTTCACTAACTTTTGTTGCATCTGTAGTTGCATTTGCAGCACTTGCAGTTATTTTGGCAATCCCAGATCCTGCCAAAGTTTTATCAGGTGAAGAAACTGATCCAGTTTTTTCAACACTGATTTATTCATTAGGTGAAGGACCAGCAAAACTTGCACAAATACTATTTGCTATTGGTTTCTTAGCTTCGTTTTTAGCTTTGCAAACTTCAGCAAGTAGAGTCATTTGGGCTTACGCCAGAGATAAGGCACTTCCAGCAAATAAATCTCTATCAGCATTAAAAGGTAAAACTTCTATACCAACTAATGCAGTTATCGTTGCTTCAGTTGTTGGAGCTGTGATGATTTTGGCAAGTCAGTTAGCGCCAAACTTTTATGCATTGATGGTGAATTTCACTACAGGTGGATTTTATATTTCATTCTTATTCCCTGTAGCTGGATTTGTAATCGTTTTATTTGGAAATAAATGGAAATCCGGTCCGTTTACTTTTGGAGCAAAAATGAAATTTTTTAGTATTTTTGCTTTAATTTGGACAGTTTTCCAATTTTTAAATATTTCTTGGCCAAGGCCGGTTTATCCAGACACCCCTCTTCTGGATTGGTCAGTAGCGGTTGGAATTGTGGGATTAACAATTGTGGGAGCAATTATTTATGCAAATGTAAATAAAAAAATGACAATTGTTGATGCAGATTCTTTAAATAGAAATAGTTAACAAATTGAGTAACAAAGTTGTCCTGGTAACAGGGGCAGCTAGTGGTATTGGTGCAGCTATAGCCACCCGTTTTAAACAAAACGGGTGGCTAGTTGCCTCAATAGATCAAAATGATGCTGAAACTGATTTATCAATACAAGCAGATGTTTCAAATTTTGAAAAAGTAAAAAATGCAGTTGAACAAATTGAATCGCAATTAGGTCCTATAGACACTGCTGTTTCAAATGCAGGTCATTATGAAATGAAATCTATCTTAGAAATTGATAATGAATCTTTAATAAAAATGATGAGAGTTCATCTTGGTGGATTTAGAAATATAGCCTTATCTGTTTTACCTGGAATGAAAAATAGAAAAAATGGTTCACTTATTTGTGTTACTTCAGAATTAGGAATTGGGGGTGGGGAATTTGTTTCACATTATTCTGCAGCTAAAGGAGCTCAAATAGGTTTGATAAAAACTTTATCCTTGGAATATGCAGCTTTTAATGTGCGGGTAAATGGTGTTGCACCTGGTCCAACAGATACTCCTCTGATCCCTCAAAATTCACCAGAAAGAAAACCCGAATTTTTAAATACATTGCCTTTAAAACGATTAGTAAAACCAGAAGAAATAGCTCAAACAACATACTTCTTAGCAACAGATGGAACTTTTTTTAGTGGAGAAATAATTAGCCCAAATGCAGGGGCAGTGATTTAAGTGAAATTTAAAAACAAAACTTTTTTAATAACAGGTGCAAAGCAAGGAATGGGTTATGAAATTGCAAAAAAACTTCATTCTCAGGGAGCAAAATTGATTCTTAACGATAAAGAATCAGATGAAAAATTTGATGCTGTTTGCAAGGAATTTAATGCAGAAAAATTTGTTTGTGATTTAAGTCAAATTCAAAACATTAAACAAGAATTAGCAAAAATTCTAGATAACAATGTCCAATTAGACGGTCTGATTGCTCAACATGCCTATATGAACATGCGTAAATTTGCTGAGCATGAAGAAAGTGATTGGTGGAAAATAATTGAAACAAATCTCATGGGCACATTTGTATTGATTAGAGAATGCGTACCACATTTAATAAAAACTAAAGGAAAAATTGTCATAACGAGTAGTTATTGGGGTTTAACAGGTTGGCCAGAAGCATCTGCTTATGCAAGTAGTAAAGCTGGTTTAATTTCTTTAGTTAAATCATTGGGAAGAGAGCTTGCACCACTTGGAATAAATGTGAATGCGATTGCTCCTGGAGTAATTAACACGCCTCAACTAGAAGTTGATGCGAAAAATTTAAATTTGAGTTTAGAAAAAATATTAGAGATGTATGCCCAAAATATTCCTTTAGGTAGAGTCGGACGATCAGAAGAAATTGCGTCAGTCGTATCGTTTCTTTTAGATCCAGATCAAAATGCATTAGTTGGTCAAGTTATAAATGCAAATGGTGGAGAGGTTAGGGCAAGAGCATGAGTGAAACAATTCCTGCAAAACCAATTCAATGGCCAAGTGGAAAAACTTCAGCTGCTTCTTTCTCTTTTGACATTGATGCTGAATCTGCAATTTTAAATTTCAAACCATCAACTGCTGATCAAATGTCTGTGATGACTCATCAATCCTATGGCCCACTTGTTGGAGTTAAAAGAATTTTAGAAATATTAGAAAGAAATCAAATCAAATCAACTTTTTTTGTTCCTGGTTATACCGCTAGAAGATATCCAAGTGTAATAAAAAATATTGTGGCAGCAGGTCATGAAATAGCACACCATGGTGACATGCATGAACAGCCAACTTCTGCTACCCCTGAACAAGAAGTGCAATTTATTGAAAGAGGAATTGAAAGTTTAGAAAAAGTTGCTGGAGTAACACCAATTGGTTATCGCGCACCAATGTGGGATTTATCTTGGTACACCCCAGAATTACTTTTAAAGTATGGATTTTTATATGACTCATCTTTAATGGATGCAGATCATCCATATGAATTAGCAGTTAAAGATAAATCAATTGTGGAATTACCTATTCAATGGGCTTTAGATGATTGGGAACAATATGCATTTTTGCCAGATATAACTGGTGTGGGATTAATTGAATCACCAACCAAGGTTAGAGAAATGTGGCAATTAGAATTTGAAGGCTTGAGAAAAGCTGGAGGAATATTTATTCTGACAAACCATCCATTTTTATCTGGTCGTCCAAGTAGAGCAAATTCCTTAGAACAACTAATTCAACATGTTTTGTCATGCAAAGACGTATGGGTTACATCCCTAGGTGAGATTGCAAAACATGTGAGAAGTTTGAATTTAACTCCTCGTGTCCTCACAAAACCAAAAATGTCAGACTAAAAATTTGGGCAAATAGACTTATCAATTTGCACAATTTGGACTAATCTTTCATCAAGTCAATAAGGGAGGGCTTACATGGCAAATCAACCAAAAGCTACCGAAGTAGAACAACATGGAATTGACACAATTCCTGCAAAAGATAGAACATCAAGACCAATAGATTTATTTAGAATCACATTTGGTGGTGCTAATACATTTGCAACAATTATTTTAGGAACTTTTCCAATTCTTCTTGGTTTAAGTTTCTGGCAAGCAGTTGCTGCAACAATAGTTGGTGTAGTTGTTGGTGCATTAATTTTGATGCCTATGTCACTATTTGGACCAGTTACCGGTACCAATAATGCTGTTTCTTCAGGTGCACATTTTGGAGTTAAAGGACGTTTAGTTGGATCATTTCTTTCACTTTTAACTGCAATTGCTTTTTATTCAATTTCAGTTTGGGTAAGCGGTGATGCACTACTTGGAGCAATCGCAAGATTTTTCGGAGTAGATACATCAGGTGCACTATTTAGAGGAATTATTTATGCCTTAATTGGTGCGTTGGTAATTATTGTCGTAATTTATGGTTACCAATTTATGTTGTTGGTTAATAAAACAGTTGTTATTGCAAACACAATTTTGATGCTGGCAGGAATTTTTGCTTTTGCATCACTATTTAATGCAGGCTATAACCCAGGTCCTGAAGCTTATGCTTTGGGAAGTTTCTGGCCAACATTTATTCTTTCAGCACTTATCGTGATGGGAAATCCAATTTCATTTGGAGCATTCTTAGGAGATTGGGCAAGATATATTCCTGCCAATACTTCAAGAAGTTCATTAATGGGTTCAGTATTTTTGGCCCAAATAATGACACTTATTCCATTCCTTTTTGGTGTTGCAACAACTACTTTGGTTAAAGATCCAGCTGCCTACATTGTGGGCTTAGTAGATATTTCACCTGCTTGGTATGCATTACCTTTAATTGTGATCGCATTTTTAGGTGGTCTATCAACGGGTGTTACATCTTTATATGGAACAGGCTTAGATTTTTCAAGCGTATTTCCAAAATTAAATCGTGTGCAATCATCAATTTTTATTGGTTCAATTGCATTCATTTTTATTTTGGTTGGAAGACTTGCTACCGATCTTTTAGCAAGTATTAATGCGTTTATCGGATTAATCATTATTTTCACCACACCATGGATGATCATCATGATGATTGGATTCTTTGTTCGTCGCGGCTGGTATTCATCAGAAGATGTACAAGTATTCAATAAAGGAAAAACTGGCGGTATTTATTGGTTCAGTGCTGGGTTTAACTGGCGTGGATTAGTTGCATGGATTCCATCTGCAATTTTGGGATTGATGTTTTGTTACTACCCACCATTGTTAGTTGGTCCTTGGAGTGCTTTGGTTGGTGGTGGAATAGATGTTTCACTTCCAGTTTCCATTGTTTCTGCTGCAGTTTTGTACATATTGTTCTTAACAATTTGGCCAGAACCAAAGAGTGCATATGGACCAAAAGGATCACGTTTAGTCAGAACCAAGTAATTTAAAAAATATGAACAATGAACAAGGTGTGCTGCAAACTGCAGCGCACCTTGTTTCATGTTTTGCTAAACACGATTTTGATGGCTATTTTGCATGTTTTGCAGAAGATGCAGTTTTCATATTTCATACTTCAAAAAAAGTTTTAATAAATAAAGCTGAATATAAACAGGAATGGAAAAGTTGGGAAAAGGATTGGGGATTTCATGTTAAAGCTTGTAAATCTTCAAATCAAAGAGTTCAAATGTTTGATCAAGTGGCAATTTTTTCTCACGATGTAGCAACAACTTTGAATACTTCAGATGGGGAAAAGTCTTTTGAAGAAAGAGAAACAATTGTATTTTCTTATGTGCAAGGCAAATGGGTAGCAGTACATGAACATCTTTCCCCAATGCCAGAATAGATTACGAATATGAATGAAAAAGATTTAAACAATCCTTTAAGAAATAATGTCACTAAAAATGGAAACATTGGACCCATTAGTGGATTAGAAGTTCCAAGATTTGCTGGTTTCTCAACTTTTGCAAGATTGCCAAGAATTGAAGATGTTTCTAAATATGATGTAGCAATTTTAGGAGCACCATTTGATGCAGGAGTTTCATATAGATCCGGGGCAAGATTTGGTCCAACACATGTTAGACAAGCTTCAAGATTATTAAGACCATACAATCCAGCTCAAGATGTTTCACCATTTGCAAATAAACAAGTAGTTGATGCAGGTGATGCCGTGATGAATCCTTTTAAAATTCAAGAAGCATTAATAGGATTAGAAAATCATGCATCATTATTAATAAACAAAGACAAACCACTTTTTACAATTGGTGGAGATCACACAATTGCTCTTGCTTTATTGAGAAGTTTAAATAAAGTTTATGGAAAAATTGCACTTGTTCATTTTGATGCCCATTTAGATACTTGGGATACCTACATGAATGCTTATTTTACTCACGGAACTCCTTTTAGAAGAGCATGGGAAGAAAAATTATTAGCTGAAGAAAAATGTATGCATGTTGGAATACGTGGACCTTTATATGACAAAAGTGATTTAGAAAATGATAAGAAATTTGGATTTGGAATAGTTTCATCAATTGATTTCAATAGGTATTCAATAGAAGAAATAGTTAATAAAGTTAAACAAAGAGTTGGTAACACTCCGGTTTATGTATCAATTGATATAGATGTTTTAGATCCTGGCTTTGCCCCAGGTACTGGAACTCCTGAAATGGGGGGATTAAGTTCCAGAGAACTCTTAGCGGTGTTAAGAGGTATGAATGGTTGCCACATTGTTGGAGGCGACGTAGTTGAAGTTTCACCTGCATATGATCATGCAGAAATTACCGGTATTGCTGCCTCTCATTTGATTTATGAAATGTTGAGCCTGGTCAGCTAAGACCTTTGTAAGGGGCTCTACCCCCGATTTGCACTCAAGGTTTGAGAGTGCCAAAATTGAATTAGCACTCGATCGATGAGAGTGACAAAGTCTAAAAACCCTAAAGAAGGAATTAAACAATGGCGAAAATGATCGCTTTTGATGAAGATGCCCGACGTTCTATGGAACGTGGCATGAATATTTTGGCTGACGCAGTTCGAGTCACCCTTGGTCCAAAGGGACGAAACGTCGTTTTGGAAAAGAAATGGGGAGCACCAACCATTACTAATGATGGTGTTTCCATTGCAAAAGAAATTGATTTGGAAGATCCATACGAAAAAATTGGCGCAGACTTAGTAAAGGAAGTTGCCAAGAAAACTGATGATGTCGCAGGTGATGGAACAACAACAGCAACAGTTCTTGCTCAAGCTTTAGTTCGCGAAGGACTACGAAACGTAGCAGCTGGTGCTAATCCAATGGCATTAAAACGCGGTATTGAAAATGCTGTTGAAAAAATTGTTGCCAAATTATTAGACATGGCAAAAGATGTTGAAACTAAAGAACAAATTGCTTCAACTGCATCTATTTCTGCTGGTGGTGATTCCGAAGTTGGTGGAATCATTGCTGAAGCAATGGACAAAGTTGGTAAAGAAGGTGTAATCACCGTTGAAGAAAGCAATACTTTCGGATTAGAACTAGAACTAACAGAAGGTATGCGTTTTGATAAAGGTTACATTTCACCATATTTTGTAACAGATCCAGAAAGAATGGAAACTGTTATTGAAGATCCATACATCTTGATTGCAAACTCAAAAATTAGTGCGGTAAAAGATGTATTACCAATATTGGAAAAAGTAATGCAAAGTGGAAAACCACTTGTAATACTTGCTGAAGATGTTGAAGGTGAAGCTTTAGCGACCTTGATTGTTAACAAAATCAAAGGAACTTTCCGCTCAGTTGCAGTTAAAGCTCCTGGTTTTGGTGATCGCCGTAAAGCAATGTTGCAAGACATCGCAATTTTGACAGGTGCTCAAGTTATAAGTGAAGAAGTTGGTTTAAAACTTGAAAACACTGGACTTGACATGTTGGGTAAAGCTCGCAAAGTAGTTTCCACAAAAGATGAAACCACAATTGTGGAAGGTGCGGGTTCTGCCGATCAAATTGCAGGTCGTGTTGCACAAATTAGAACCGAAATTGAAAACAGCGATTCAGATTATGATCGCGAAAAACTACAAGAACGTCTTGCCAAACTTGCAGGCGGAGTTGCAGTAATCAAAGTTGGTGCTGCAACAGAAGTTGAATTAAAAGAACGCAAACATCGCATTGAAGATGCTGTGCGTAACGCAAAAGCTGCTGTGGAAGAAGGAATTGTGGCAGGGGGTGGTGTTGCTTTAATTCAAGCTGGAAAAGAAGCATTGAAAG
>CAXBQJ010000039.1:0-8562 GCA_963977775.1 uncultured bacterium | reverse complement strand
TTCTTGTTAAACCACCTTCAACTTGTTCAACATAAACTAAATCAGCTTTAGAAATATTTGTGTGAGGTCTTGCAGGTCCAACGTTGTCAATTTTTACCATGACAACTGGTTGACCAGCTCCACCTGGAAGTCCAGATAATGGACTTGCACCATCAGCTGCAATTGATGCGCTAACACCAAATGAAACTGTTAATGCAATTGAAATAGCACTTGCAAAAAGGGTTTTAATTTTTTTCATAAATAAGACCTTAAGGCAAATGTTCAAATATTTAAACCAGAGACTCTCAAAAATCACATTCTTTGTGGGGCGCTTACCCCAAGTAAATCCAATCCGTTGGCTAAAACTTGTCTGGTTGCCTCACATAACATCAATCGTGCGTAAGTCTCATCTGTCACACTTTCATCAATTTGAGGAAGTACTCGACAAGCTGCATAAAAAGAGTGATAGGACGTTGCCAGTTCTTCTAAATATCTTGCAACTCGATGTGGTTGTCTAAGTTGTGCTGCGGTTGTAACAATTCTTGGAAACTCACTTAATGCCGTTAATAATTCAGTTTCTTGACTTGTGGCTAATACTTCTGGATTAAATTTATTATTCAACCAATCAATATTTTTTTCACTTGCACTTCTTAACACAGAACTTATACGAGCATGTGCATATTGCACATAAAAAACAGGATTATCGTTTGTGTGTGAAGTAAGTAATTCAATTTCTAAAGTTAACGGAGTATCAACTGGATATCTGATCAAGGTATATCTTGCTGCATCAACTCCAACTTCATCAACTAAATCTTCAAGAGTAATCATGTTTCCAGCTCTTTTACTTAATCTAACTTCTTGACCATTTTTAAACATTTTTACTAACTGTCCAATTAAAACTTCAATGTTCTTATCAGGATCATCACCTGCGCATGCTGCAACTGCACGTAATCTATTTACATATCCGTGATGATCAGCACCTAAAAGATAAATGTTTACGTCATATCCTCTATTTCTTTTATCAACGTAATAAGCAGTATCTGAGGCAAAATAGGTATATTCCCCATCAGCTTTAACTAAAACCCTGTCTTTGTCATCAAAGAAATCTGTGGTTCTAAGCCAAATAGCTCCATCTTTTTCAAAAACATGACCGTGTTCTCTTAATTTTGCTAATCCTTTTTCAACTGCACCTGAGGAGTGAAGAGATCTTTCCGAATACCAAACATCAAAATGAGTTTTAAAATTGTCTAAAACATCTTGTTGTTGCTTAAGTTGTTTTTTATAGCCTTCTTCTCTAAATTCAATTAGTTGTTTTTCCTTGTTTAATTTAATGATTTCTGGTTTTTCAGAAACAATTGAATTTGCTAAATCTTTAATATATGAACCGTGGTATCCATCCTCTGGTATTGCCTGATTATTTGCAGCAGCCCAAATAGATTCACCAAATTTATCTAATTGTGATCCTCTATCGTTAACATAAAATTCTCTAATAACTTTTGCTCCACTTGCTTGTAAAACTCGAGCAATCGCATCTCCCACAGCTGCCCAACGGGTGTGACCAAGGTGAAGTGGACCTGTTGGATTAGCACTAATAAATTCAACGTTTATTACTTGGTTTTTTAAATTATCTGTATGGCCATATTTTTCTTTTCTGTTAACTATTGTTTGCGCTATTTCTGCCAAACTTGCTGTATCAAGAGTGAAATTTAAAAAACCAGGGCCAGCAATATCTATTTTCTTAAATTTTTTCTCTTTTAGTAATTCTTCACTTAAAATCTGTGCAACATCTCGTGGGCTTTTCCCAGCAGCTTTACTAACAGCCAATGCAATATTGCTTGCAAAATCGCCATGATCTTTACTTTTTGGTCTTTCAATCTTGATTTCAGGTATTTGGTCTACTTGTAATTTTTGAGCAGAAATTAATGACTCAAGGCAATTCTTTATTATTTTCGATAATTCTTCTGGAGTCATGTTCTAATCGTAGGCAGGTACTTAAAGTATTTTCGATTGCGCCATACGCTTATCTATATGTGGAAAATTGCATTGCAAAGAAAATGGATAATTTTTCATATTGCAACCATTGCAGGAATCCTCTTATGCATCCGTCTTGGAATTTGGCAATGGATCAGAAGAGAAAGAATCGACCAAGCAACTGGTGAAGTCGTTATAAATTTACAGAGCACTTTTTATGCTTTTCAATGGATTTTCTTTGGGATTGCCCTTGCTTGGTTTTGGTACAAATTTTTTAGAGATGAATACTTGGTTAGTATTGGAGAGTTAAGAAAAGGAGAAAAGTAATTGGATAAGGCTTTAAAAAGATATAGTTTTATTGCATATCTTGCTGGAATCGTCTTAATACTTTTCACCATAGAAATAATTGTTAAATACACTCTCGGTCCAGAAGTTCCTTGGTTTGCTCAACTTCATGGTTTTGTTTATATGGTCTATTTAGTTGTGGGTTTTGATATTTCTAGAAAAGCAAATTTAAATTTGAAACAAACTTTGCTTGTTTTGTTAGCTGGCACTATTCCTGTGATGAGTTTTATCGCGGAAAGAAAAATTCGACGGCGGGTTTTGAATCTAAATTAATTTAGATTCAAAAATTCTTGGCCCCCGTAGCTCAGTGGATAGAGCGTTGCCCTCCGAAGGCATGCGCGCGTGTTCGACTCACGCCGGGGGCGCTTTAATTAAAAATTAAAGGAATAATTTCCTCTAATTTATTTATGTGATGATCTGCCTCAATTAATTGATGTTTCTCATGAGAGGTCAAAATGGCAGCCACTGTGCAACCAGCAGATTTTCCAGCTTTTACTCCAGCTGGAGCATCTTCAACTACCAGACAGTTTTTTGCATCAAGTCCTAATCTTTTTGCACCCAATAAAAAAGGATCTGGAAAAGGTTTTCCTTTTTGAACATCATTAAAAGTTACTGAATTTTTTGGATAAGGAATTCTGGCAGCTTTTATTCTTGAAAGAGCCAGTGGAATAGTACAAGAGGTAACAATGGTCCAAGGAATTTCTTTATCTTCCAATAAATTCAATAAATCAATCGCACCCTCGATTGCGACTACCCCATTTATGTCAGTAGTTTCCAAATATTCAATTCGATCCACCCAGTGAAGAATTTCTTCTTCATTTCTATCTGGCAAAAGCATTCGAAGTGACTGTTCGGCAGGAATTCCATGCAACCCAACCATTTTTTCAAAAGGAATTTTTGCTTCAGTGGCTAATTGAATCCAAGCTCGTTCAACAGCAGGTTTGGAGTTGACCAAGGTTCCATCAAGGTCAAATAAAACTCCATTGTGGGCCATATTACAAGTCTAGTTTGCAAACTCTGTGATGCTGATTAAAGACTTCCTTACTACTCTTTATATAAATAGTGATTGGAAAAAATGTTTCCCCATGCCGCTCTTGATGGTCAATTAAATAATTGGCTTGAAGTTTTTGGCCCATTCATTTTTTATATTGTGGTTTGGGGTTTAGTTTTTGTAGGAACAGGTTTTTTTATTGGAGCATTTGTTCCATTTATTACTGGTGATTCTTTACTTTTTGCTGCAGGATTAGTTGCAGCCACTACCGATAATGTCAACATTGCAATTCTGGTAACTGGAGTTGGTCTTGCTGCATTTTTTGGAGATCAAGTTGGTTTTATTTTGGGAAGACATTACGGTAGGCCATATTTAGATAAACGTGGTGGAGTAAAAACTAAAAAAGCTATTCAAAGAGTTGAAAATTTTTATAATAAATATGGATGGTGGGCAGTTGTTGTGGCAAGGTATATGCCTTGGGCAAGAGTAATTGTTCCTGCTGTGGCAGGAATTGGTCGAATGAATTATTACAAGTTTTTATCTAGTAATTTTGTTGGAGCGATTAGCTGGGGTGTGGGAATAACTTTAACTGGCTTTTATGCAGCAACAATTCCTGCTGTAAGAAGTGCAGCTTATGCAATAGCAGCTTTTTTTATCATTGCCTCAATTATTGCGGGATTTAGAACTTGGATTGCTGATAGAAAATCAAATTAATATGTCTGGCTGGATACTTGCAAGTGGTGGTAATGAATTCCATGATGAATACCGACAAGCAGATCAAGCGGCATTAGATAAAAGAGTCGATAAATCTCAACCTCTATTAATTGTTGTAACTGCTCCCTACCCTACTCAAGAATTAGCTTATGAACATGCAAAACAATATTTTTTGTCCATTGGTATTAAAACCAAAATGAGTCAAATATTAAGCCACAAAGATTTAACAAAAAGTAATTTAGAAGAATTAGAAAATTCTTCTGGTATTTATTTTGCAGGTGGAACTCCAAAAAGATTAGTTGATGCTTTTATTAATACTTTGGCAACAGAAAGTATCTTTAAAGCACTAAAAAATGATGCAGTAATTATGGGATCAAGTGCAGGCAGCATGCTTTTTGGAAAAAAAGTAGTAATGCCGGGTGGAAAAATTATTGGTGATGGCCTAAATCTTCTCCAAAACCAAATAGTGTTAGCCCACTTTTCTGGAACATGGCCAGAGTGGGTTGAGCCTTATCGCGAGCAAAACTATGGTCTATTGGGCTTAAGCGAGGGGGGTTCAGTTTTAACTCCAGTCACAAATGAAACAGAAAAAATACATTTTGGAAAAGTTTTCATCGCGTAACAAATTTTTAACAATCAACTAAGAGTGTCCCAGGTCCAAGAGGGCCAATGTTCTGGAATCCTTTGCCTTATTACTTGACCCTCAAGTAATACCAGGGGAGGAAAAAAACACTAGTGGCGACATTAGATGCGTATTTCAAAATAAAGCAAAGAAAATCCACTGTTGGTCAAGAAGTTCGTGGTGGTCTTGTCACGTTCTTAACCATGGCCTACATCGTGGTGCTTAATCCACTCATTCTTGGATTTACTCAAGATACGAATGGAAAATTTTTAGGTGGCGGAGATGCTCCTAATCTTCCTGCAATTGCAGCTGCAACTGCATTAATTGCTGGAATATTAACCATCTTGATGGGTGCTGTTGCTAATTTCCCACTTGCACTTGCAACTGGGCTTGGCATAAATGCATTCGTTGCAAGATTGGCAGCAAACTACATGCCATGGGAACAAGTAATGGGATTAGTGGTGCTCGAAGGCATCATCATCACCATATTGGTTCTTACTGGTTTTAGAGTTGCTGTATTTAAAGCTGTACCAACTCAATTAAAACTAGCTATCTCTGTTGGTATTGGTTTATTCATTGCTCTTATCGGCTTGGTTGATGCAGGATTTGTGCGTCGTACCCAATCAGGACCAGTTCCTGTTGAACTTGGTGCAGGCGGCAGCTTAGTTGGATGGCCAGTAATTGTATTTATTTTTGGCTTAATCCTTATAGCAATCTTGTACTCAACAAAAACAAAAGGTGCAATTTTGATCGGTGTAATTGCTGCAACCGTTTTAGCAGTAATTTTAGAAACTGTCTTCAAAATTGGACCATCATTTCTTGGCGATGGAAAAGTAAATCCAAGTGGTTGGGGATTAAATGTTCCTGCAATTCCAAGTTCGTTTATTCAAGTTCCGAACTTTAGTTTGCTAGGAAGATTTGACCTATTCGGTGGATTTGCAACAGCAGGATTTATTACTGCCGCATTGCTAGTTTTCACTCTTTTAATTACTGACTTCTTTGACACCATGGGCACAATGACTGCAATTGGTGCAGAAGCAGGATTAACAGATAGAAACGGCAACGTTGAAGGTGCAGATCGAATCTTGTTAGTTGACTCAATCGCAGCTATGGCAGGTGGTGCAGGTGGTATTTCTTCAAATACTTCCTACATTGAATCTGCATCAGGTGTTGGTGAAGGTGCAAGAACTGGTTTAGCAAGCATTGTTACTGGTATTGCATTTTTACTCGCCACATTCTTATCACCACTTGTAGCTTTGGTTCCTTACGAAGCTGCAACTCCAGCATTATTGATTGTTGGATTCTTGATGATGACACAAATCAAAGATATTGATTGGAGCGATATCACTATTGCTCTTCCAGCATTTTTGACAATTATCTTAATGCCATTTACTTACTCAATTGCTGTAGGTATTGGTGCAGGATTTGTGACACATGTGTTGCTAAAACTTGCGACAGGCAAATCAAAACAGATTCACCCATTACTTTGGGCATCTGCAATTGCTTTCGTAATTTATTTCGCATCATACCCAATAAACAACTGGCTTTCCTAAAAGTCGTTATTTACCTAGGGTAAAAATTAAGGGCCAGAAGAAATTCTGGCCCTTAATTTATTTCTTAATTAATTTTTCCAAGAAGTATAAAGAGGTCTTCCTTCTGCATATCCTGCGGCAGACTGAATTCCAACCACAGCTTTTTCAGAAAATTCTTTAATGTTTGCAGCCCCTGCATAAGTGAAAGAAGATTTTAAACCAGCAATTATTTCATCAATTAAATCTTCAACTCCTGGTCTATTTGGATCTAAATACATTCGAGAAGTCGAAATACCTTCTTCAAATAAAGATTTTCTTGCTCTATCGAATGCATCTTCTCCACTTGTTCTTGCCGCAACAGCTCTGGCAGAAGCCATACCAAAAGATTCTTTATATAACTTTCCTTGTGAGTCTTTTTGTAAATCTCCAGGAGATTCATAAGTTCCTGCAAACCAAGAACCAATCATCACGTGTGAAGCACCTGCTGCAAGTGCTAATGCAACATCTCGAGGATGTCTTACACCACCGTCAGCCCAAACTGTCTTTCCATATTTTTTTGCTTCTTCCGCACACTCTAAAACTGCAGAAAATTGAGGACGGCCCACTCCAGTTTGCATTCTTGTTGTACACATTGCACCTGGTCCAACTCCAACTTTAATAATGTCTGCACCTGCATCAATTAATGCTTTAACGCCTTCTTTTGTTACAACATTTCCTGCCACTATTGGAACTTGTGGATTTAATTTTTTAATTGCTTGTAAAGCTTCAATCATTTTCTTTTGATGACCATGAGCAGTATCAACAACTAAAACATCTGCTCCAGCTTCAATTACTTTTTGCGCTTTTGCGGCAACATCACCATTGATTCCAACAGCAACAGCAATTCTTAATTTTGAATTTTTATCTAAGGCAGGTTTATATAAACTAGCTCGAAGAGCACCAACTTTTGTTAATATTCCAACAAGTTTTCCAGTTTTATCTATCACAGGTGCTGCGTTACTTCTATTTTCATTTAAATAATCAAAAGATTGTCGTGGAGTTAAATCATCTGCTAAACAAATTAATTCTTTACTCATTACTTGTTTAACTTGGGTAAAGCGATCTACATCTAAACAATCATTCTCTGTAACTATGCCAATAGGTTTTTCGTTTTCAACAACCACAACAGCATTATGTGCTCTCTTATGGATTATGCCCATTGCATCTGCAACTGTTTGTTCAGGACTTAAAGTAAGTGGTGTGTCATAAAAAGTATTTCTACTTTTAACCCAATTAATAATTTCTTGAATAATTTCTAATGGCACATCTTGCGGAATTACTGCAAGTCCGCCGCGTCTGGCAATTGTTTCTGCCATTCGTCTTCCAGAAATAGCTGTCATGTTTGCAACTACTAGTGGAATTGTGGTTCCAGTTTCATCGTGAGAATCAAGGTCAACTTCTAGTCGTGAAGATAAATTTGAATGACTTGGCACCATAAAACAATCGTCATAGGTCAGATCATAAGTTGGTTCATTTAGAAAGCGCACAATCATCCATTCTAATTAATGAATCAAAGCTGGCCTTCCTGCACCGCTTTCAGGCTTAGGTGGGTCGCAAAATCGTGAGGAAAACCTCAATTGTCACAAAAGGATAAATAAAGCGTAACAGTGAAATAAAGATGAAATATCGGTTTTATATCTTCACAAAACAACCATAGCTGTAATTGACCTTGTCTTTAAAAAACTTCTATAGTTATCAAATGCAGAACGAAATTTCACAAAAAAATTTAGAAATAATTTGTGCAGGAATCATCGTTTCAGATATTTTTCTTCCACCATTAGCAAGACTTCCGCATGAGGGTGAACTTTTAAAAATGGGTGAGCCGATTCATCAAGTTGGTGGGTGTGCTGCAAATACGGCAATTGCATTATCAAGACTTGGTAAAAAAACCGGGATTATCGGTATGGTGGGAAATGATTCCTTAGGAAAACAATTAATTGATTCCTTAATTTCAGAACACATCAATACCAACGCTATTTTTAAATCACAAACTTCTTCTACATCACAAACAATTATCATTCCCGTGCAGAATCAGGATCGAAGATATATTCATTACTTTGGTGCTAATGCAGATTTTAATGTGGCTAATCTAGAAAGTGGTTTGAATAATTATTTATTTACTAATGACTCCAAAGTTTTCATTTTGGGTGGATATCTTTTAATGCCAAAAATTGAATCAAAAGAACTTGCTCAACTTTTAAAGAATTTAAAGAAACAAAATTACAAAATTATTTTAGATATAGCGATTTCCAGTGATGAACATAAATTGAGTGAGAAAGTACAAGATGTTTTGCCATTTGTCGACTATTTCTTTCCAAATAATGACGAAGCAGAATCCTTAACTGGCTCGAATAATCCAAATGAACAAT
>CAXBQJ010000038.1:0-8683 GCA_963977775.1 uncultured bacterium | reverse complement strand
AAAGATGCTTCAGAATCATTTGTTAATTCTTCTTCTTTTTCTGTTGCATTTATTACTAAATGAGCTGTTTCATTATCTAATATTTCTATATCTTGATCATGTATTGATTTCTTTTTAGATTTCTTTGCCTTTTTGGCTGGTTTTTTTGTTGGTTTTTTTGCAGGTTTATTACTTAATTTATGGTTTTGGCCTTTTGCAAATGGACTTATACCCGAAATATCTTTTACCCCAGGAATTGGCTTTAATGAACAATTTTCAAGGTGGATCAGATTTAGTTTGTTAACAAGTTTTGGTTTTGATTTACCAAGAGGGATTTTAACTGCCACGTTGTTAAGTTTTCTTGCCAAACCTTTACTTAAAGCGATGAGACGAATGACTAAAAGAGCAAGTTTTAACAACCCAGTAGTCTTGAATGCGTGATTAATTCAGTTTTTGCCTTAGGTTTTGAGTCTGACAAATTTAATTGGTCAGATTTATCTCCCCTATCAATTGAACAAAAAGTATTCGATCAAAATGCTAAAGAAAATGTTAATAAAGCAATAGATGCAAATTTTGATATTTTAGGTATTTATTTTGGACATGACGTTGTTAAGGCAAGTTCACTCATTGGTGCTTTTTATAACATTGATGCTGCTTCCCTGTTAGGAAAATCAAGTGCTGGAAATGATCAAAAATGGATTTCTGATGCAACAAACTTGAGAGATTTGTTGAGAGTAACAAGATCTCTCAAGGCAGATCAAAATGAACTCATTACTAAATCATTAGGTGAAAATGCAAACTATGCCCTTGAAGCAATTCTTGCCGCCACAGAAAGAAAAACAAGAACAGTGCTAGTTGGCCCTGGAGCAATTGCCTTAGGTTTTCTTGCTTTGCGGGGAAATTCTAAAATTAAAGACTTTTTATTAATTGCAAACACAACCAATATTCCAGCTCTTTTAGAAGCAGAAAAATATATGTCAGTAAAAATTATTATGAACACAAAAGAAAATATTCATCCTTTAGCAGAGCTTGCTCTTGCCGTAGGTGTTTTAAAAGCTAGCGAACTTTAGGGGTAACAAAAGGTGGTTTAACCACTTCAAATTCTGAAAGTTTTCCCCTTACGTCAACAAATACTTTATCTGCCAATGCAACACTTGAGTCAAGTAAAGCTAATGCAATTCCTTGTTTTAAAGTTGGAGAAAAAGTTCCACTTGTTATTTCTCCTATTTCAGTATTATTTGAATTACTTACTTTCATATGTGATCTTGGAATTGCTCTTTCCACAGCTTTAATACCAACTAGTTTTCTTTTAATTCCTTGATTTTTTTCATTAACTAATGCGTCTTTTCCAATAAATGATTCTTTTTGCATGGCAACTGCCCAATTAAGTCCTGCTTCTAGGGGTGAAATATTTAGAGAAATATCTTGTCCGTGCAATGGGTAACCCATTTCAGTCCTTAAAGTGTCTCTGGCCCCAAGTCCCGCAGGTTTTGCGCCATATTTTTCTCCTGCATTTAATACTTGATCCCAAAAACTAATTGCTTGAGTTGAAGGCACTAAAACTTCAACTCCTTTTTCTCCTGTATAGCCAGTTCGACAAATTGTTAACTCAATGCCATTTAGTGAAACGTCTTTGAAAGACATATATTCCAAATCAATCGGTAAATTTAAATCTTTTAACAAATCAAAGCTTTTTGGTCCTTGAATTGCAATTATTGCTATATCTTCATGAAGATTTTTCACTACATTATTATTTGGCAAATTTTCTTCAATCATTTTTAAAACAGTTGAAGCATTTCCTGCATTTGGAATTAACAAAATATCGTCATTTCCTCGAAGATAAACTATTAAATCATCAACAACTTTGCCTGATGAGGAAAGAAGCATGGAATATTGTGCTTGACCAGGTTTTATTCGATTTATATCGTTTGTCAAAATTTTATTTAAATTAAATGCTGCCTCAGGTCCTTTTATTGTTGCGGTACCAAGATGAGATACATCAAAAATTCCAATAGCTTGTCTTGTTGCATTGTGTTCATTTAAAACACCACCACCTTGATATTCAAGTGGCATATCCCAACCACCAAAGGGTGCAAGTTTTGCACCTAAAGCAACATGACGTTGGTGAAGTGGTGAATGTTTTAGTTTGGTTGAATCGCTCACAAAAATAAACGCTACTAGGCTATTAACTATGTCAATAACGTGCCTCACAGATTCTAAAAGTCTTGAACCAAACGAAGTGCTAGTAGTTGGTTTTAGCCAAGGAGAAAAAGAAGCAGAACTATTAGAATCAGCTATTTCTCTTGATAAAGATTTACAAAATCAAATTAAAGAAGCTTTGAAGTTAACAAACTTTACAGGAAAAAAATCTGAAATTACATACCTCACAATTAATTCAGGAGTAGTTTGCGTTGGTTTAGGAAAAATTAACAAGTCTGAACAGATTGATTTGGAAATTTTAAGAAAAGTTGCAGGATCTGCAAGTAGATTCTTAAGTGGAAAAAAATCAGCACTTTTTGCTCTTCCAAACAAAACTTTATCCCAAACAAATGCAGTAGTAATGGGTGCTGAGTTGGGAGTATATGTTTTCCAAGAGTTCAAAACAAAAAAGGAAAATAATCAAGCACCACTTATTCAAGCCCGTATTTTGGTTACAGATTTAATAAATAACAAAAAGACTTTAAGTGAAGCTCAAATAATTGCTGAATCAATAATAAATGTAAGAAATCTTGTTAACACTCCTCCAAGTCATATGTTTCCCGCAGTTTTTGCAGAATATGTAAAAAGAACTTTCAAAAGAAATTCAAAAGTATCTGTCGAAATACTGGATGAAAAAGCATTAAAGAAAAAAGGATATGGCGCAATAATTGGAGTAGGACAGGGTTCCATTAACCCACCTCGTTTTGTAAAAGTAACTTATAAACCACGTGGTGCAAAATTTCATTTAGCACTTGTTGGAAAAGGTATAACTTTTGATACAGGTGGAATATCTTTAAAGCCACCTGCTTCCATGCACACCATGAAATGTGACATGGCTGGTGCTGCCACAGTTGTGGAAACTTTAAGAGCTATTGCAAATCTTGATCTAAAAATTAACGTAAGTGCATATGCAGCTTTAGCAGAAAATATGCCTTCTGCCACAGCACAAAGACCAAGTGATGTTGTTACAACTTATGGTGGAAAAACTATTGAAGTCTTAAATACTGATGCAGAAGGACGATTAGTTTTAGCAGATGCTTTAGAAAAAGCTCAAGAAGATAAACCAGATTTCATTGTTGATGTTGCAACATTAACCGGAGCAGCAACAATTGCTTTGGGTTCTAAAACTGCTGGAATTATGTCAAATAAAGATGATGCACGTGATCAAGTTTTTCAATGTGCTAAAGAAACTGGTGAATTAATGTGGCCAATGCAAATTCCTGAAGAATCAAGAACAATTCTTGATTCAAAAACTGCAGATATTGCAAATGTTGGATTTACTCCGAATCCAGCTGGAGGAATGATGGTTGGTGCAGCATTTTTAAATGAATTTGTTGACGAAAAATATCCTTGGGTACATATCGATATTGCACCACCTGCATTTAATGAAGGAAGTGCATCTGGTTATACATCTTTTGGTGGTACCGGAATAGGTGTAAGAACTTTAGTTAATCTTGCACAAAAATTTGCTAAATAATTAGTATTTCCCTCACAAAACATCATTTTTTTACTTTATTAATAGTTAATGCTAAAATGGTATTTATAACTAGAAACTAGGTGATATTCCTACTTTATTTAAATAGTAAAACTATTTAAATTAAATTTTTGTAGTAAATATGAGTACTTTAAAACCACATAAAGAAACTTATAGATTTGTTCCTGGTAATTCAAAACCTTTAAACACTTCTAAACTTTCTCAAATGCTTGATCAAGAATGGTTAAATTTTAAATTAACAACTGGAATTTCAGAAAAAGAATCTTATTTAGCTTCAAAGGTAACACCCCTTGGTGTTGCTTCTAGTTTTCAACATTGGGCGCCATATCCAATTTCAATTGCCACTGCAAAAGGTGCTTGGATGCAGGATGTTGATGGCAGAAAACTTTTAGATTTATCCATGGGTTTTGGTGCAGTACTTGCAGGACATTTAAATCCTGTTGTAGTTAACGAAATTAAAGAATCATTAAATGATGGCATGCTTTTTGTAACTCCTTCCCCCATTTCAAGAGATGCAGCAGAAAGAATTTGTCGAAGATTTGGAATTGACATGGTCAGATTCACAAACTCTGGAACCGAATCAACCATGTATGCCACCAGATTGGCCAAGGTTTACACCAAAAAATCTGGAGTAGTAAAAATTGAAGGTGGCTACCATGGAAGTTTTGATCCTTTAATGGTTTCTGCCAAACCAAGCTTGCAAGATGCTGGTGATCCACTGAATCCAAATGCTGTTGCTCAAGCTGGCACAGAACCTGGACCAGTTTTTGTCGTGCCTTACAACAATTTAGAAACTTTAGAGAAAACTTTCCGCGAGCATCACCATGAAATTGCTTGTTTCATATTGGAACCAGTTTTAGAAAATATTGCGATTGTCTTACCTGATGAAGGATATTTGGAAAAAGTGAGACAACTTTGCACCAAATACGACATCGTTTTGATTTTTGATGAAGTAAAAACCGGTTTGACCGCAGGTGCCCAAGGAGCTGCACAAAGACTAAAAGTGGCACCAGATCTGATCACAATTGCTAAATCAATTGGTGGAGGTGTGCCAGTTGCAGCATTTGGTGGCAAAAAAGAAATCATGGAAACCATAACTAATGGTTCGATGGCTCATTTTGGAACTTTTAATGGAAATCCATTAGCAATGGCAGGGGTGAGAGCCATGGACCAAATAGCAACACCGGCTGCATTAAAGAAGGCAGAAAAATTGAATTTACAAGCATTAACAAGAATCACAGAAATTATTGAAGAGTTTGAACTTCCAGCTCACACTGTTGGCTTTGGTGTAAAAGGTTGCGTTACCTGGTCAACAACACCTGTCAGAAATTATCGAGATTACAAAGCAACTGATTTTCAAATCGCAGAACTTTCCTGGCTATGGTCTCTAAATCGAGGAATCATCACACCTCCAGGTTTAGATGAACAATGGCTGATTTCACTTGCCCACGAACAACACGAGATTGATGTTTTGGTAGAGAACTTCCAAGAAATGGCTGTAGCCCTAAGAGCGTAATCCCAAAATTGCTCAAAACTCATCCCGTGGAAAGATAGACATTAAGAAACCTCACGAGGGTTGATTAATGAAAGGTTCCAAGTGGCCATTTACGATCTAGTAATCCTTGGAGCAGGAAGCGGTGGTTATGCCGCTGCATTACGTGGATCTCAATTAGGTTTAAAAGTTGCTTTAATTGAAAAAGATGTTTTAGGTGGAACTTGTTTGCACCGTGGTTGCATTCCTACAAAAGCACTATTACATGCAGCAGAAATTGCTGACAATGTGAGAGAGTCAGCATCTTTTGGAATCAAATCAAATCTTTTAGGTGTTGATATGTCTGAAGTTAATAACTATAAAGATGGCGTTGTAAATCGCCTATATAAAGGTTTGCAAGGTTTAGTTAAACATCGCGGTGTTGATTACATAACAGGTGAAGGAAAATTTGTCGGACCAAACAAAGTTAAAGTTGGAGATCAAGTTTTTGAAGGAAAAAATGTTGTTTTAGCTACAGGTTCTTTTCCCAAATCCTTACCAGGACTAGAAATTGATGGCACACAAGTAATTAATTCAGAACATGCCTTAAAACTTACAAAAGTTCCTGCCAGTGTGGTGATTCTTGGCGGTGGAGTTATTGGAGTCGAATTTGCAAGTGTGTGGAAATCTTTGGGTGCTGAAGTAACAGTAATTGAAGGATTACCAAGATTAGTTCCCGCAGAAGATGAAGCGGTTTCAAAAGCAATGGAAAGAGCTTTTAGAAAAAGAGGAATTAATTTCTCTACCGGTGTTCGCTTTGCAAGTGTTGATAAAACTAAACATGGCATTGTGGCAAAACTGGAAGATGGACAAACTTTTGCTGCCGATTTAATGCTTGTTGCTGTAGGTCGTGGTTCTGCTACAAGAAAATTAGGTTATGAGGAAGCAGGTTTAGTTTTTGAGGGTGAATTATTAAAAGTTAATGAATATTTACAAACATCTATTCCAAATGTTTACGCCGTAGGAGACATTATTCGTGGTCCACAACTTGCCCATAAAGGTTTTCAAGAGGGAATATTTGTGGCAGAACACATCAAAGGTTTAAATCCACGAGTAATTGACACAACTGCTATTCCAAGAGTTACTTATTCTGATCCAGAAATTGCTAGTGTTGGTTTAAATGAATCAGCTGCCAAAGAAAAATACGGTGCAGATCAAATCAAAACAGTGCAATACGATCTTGCAGGAAATGGCAAAAGTCAAATTCTTAAAACCGCAGGATTTATCAAATTAATCGCTTTAAAAAATGGTGGACCAAACAGAACGAAGACCCTAGTTTTTATCACATTGATATTAATATACAATTTCAGTGATCATGCCCACTGCGCCCTATTTAAGCCGGGCGCCAATGTGTTTCTTCCTCGCGGAAGGCGCAAGCCTGGAAATTAAAACGAAGAAAGCAAATTAATAAAAAAACCACGCGTTGAATAACTTTGATCGGTCAAATCAGTTGAATAGGAAGTGAAATTGTAACCCGCTCCCACTTTCACGCCGTTTCCAATATTTCGATATAGCGAAATTAGGCTACCAATACGTCTATCTTTTACTTGATTTGTTTTGAGAAAACGCTCTTCAACCATTAAATCCCAATTATCCCGTATTTTAATGTCCGCCCGTAAAGCGTAAAGACTAGCACTACTATCTAAAAAAATATCACTATTACGGGCCACAGAGACAGTACCTTCGCGTAAAGCATATTTTGCACCAATAGTAAGCCAGTCGAAGAAATCATAATTTATGTCCACACTTACAACATCACTGATTTGCTTTGGTTGCTCAGTACCGCCGTTAGTCATAATTTGACCAAGAGGGCCCAAGTCTTGGAGATAAGTATATCGAGCTAATATATTGAGACGATCGTCCTCAACTGGTCGATAAGCAAGGCCAAAGATGCCTTCTAAATAATTTGCCTCTTGCAAAGAATTTCCAAACACATCGGTAAAATCATACTCAACCCGACCAAGAACGTGCCAACTCGGCTCAGGGTGTAAATCGAGCTTGTCTCGAATAAGCCAAGTAGTCTGCGTGCCTGACCTTTGCTTATCTTGGCGATATTCGATTGCTAGCGCATCCGATAAATCTTGACTGATATAGCCTAAAGAGGAAGTAGCAGCCGTTCTATCGAGTCCTAAAGAACCGTCTAGTTTTGAGTCATATACAGTATTTTTTTCCATTGACGCGCCAAATGACCAATTTTGGTCTGGCGCGTACTTCAATCCATATGAATTTGCCAGAGTATCTGGTGATCCACCGTGCCCATATTTCTCTTCGCTGGTAACAGTAAGATTTTCAGATATTTTTTTGCTAGAGCCAAAAACAAGAGCGCCACGATTAGCGCCCAGCATCCAATTCTGAGGGTCATATCCTCTATCGCGAAGATCAGAATACAATTGATACCCTATATAAGTCTCAGAACCTGACTTATCGCGACTCAACGCTTTTACGTTAAGACCCCAACCACCATCTCCATTAGAAGCCTCCGCTTGAATGGAAATAGTATCGGAAAGACTTGCTGCAAGACCAAGACCAAAGCGATTATTACGGCTTCTACCTTCTGCGTGATTTATTGTGGCCTGCCCGAATGTATACGACGAGAATTTAGAGCCCAAAGGACTATAAGTAATTTGTAAACCACCATCGAGCCTAGCACCCTGCGCAGCAGGTGAGCTTATAGGAAGGACTGTAGAGTTGTACCTAAGTCCGGTTTTAAAAAGCCAATCACGGGAAATGCTACCCGTCCACTCTCCCCGCAAAAGAGTCGTGCTCCCAATACCTTGATCAACCCTATTTTCAAATGATGCTAGCAAGGAGTTATTGGCGTTAATCGTTTGATCTAAGCGAGCGCCAGCTCGACTCATAGCATTTGGAGTTATATTTCCTAATGCTGAAAAACCCGCCTCATAGCTTTCATAGAAGGTAGAGAGCCTTCCCGTAAAATTGCTAATGATGTCAGACTCATTTACGGCGCCTTCCAACTTCCAAGCATTTGCGACATTATTTTTTGTAATAGATGCGGCAGTATCTGTATAATTTAGTCCACCATCTATTGAGTTCGTTTGAGAAAAACCCTGACCATCGGTTCTTCCATAACTAGCTTTGAACCAGGTATCATTGGTTACTTTAAGTAATACGTCGTTTCCGATTATTATTTGATCTGCCGGTGCATTATTTTCTCTTTGGCCCGTAATGCCCAAGCGAATGGCGTCCCCAAACCAATGCTCTGCCCGCCCCCCAACGCTCTGACCCGTAATGCTTCCAGCTGGTGGCGTGTATTCGTATCGCGCAACTAAAACAGGAACATTTCCGTTTCCTGATCCGGATCTAATTAAGTCCGCAGAATTTACGTAACTGCTCAAAGGACGCATAAGCGTTATGCGTCCTTGGAAATAGTCTATTTCATAGTCTTGATCGATACGCAGTGGCGTGCTCGCCAGAACCACCCCTGTATCCGGAGAACGAACTTCCAGGCGCACCCGTTC
>CAXBQJ010000037.1:0-8716 GCA_963977775.1 uncultured bacterium | reverse complement strand
TACAGCACTTGCATGTAAACCTGCTTTGTGGGCAAATGCAGAAAATCCAACATATGGTTGATGTTGATTGGGATTAATATTAGTAATTTCACTTACAGCGTGAGCAATTCTGGTCATTTCTTTTATGGCTTCACTTGGTACAACAATTTTTCCTTTTTTAAATTGTAAATTTGCCACCACACTAAATAAATTGGCATTTCCACTTCTTTCGCCATAACCATTTGCAGTTCCTTGCACATGTGTAGCACCTGCATCAACTGCTGACAAAGTATTTGCTACCGCACAATTTGTGTCATCATGGCAATGTATTCCAATTCTTGCTTTTGAAGAGGAAATAACTTCATGAACAACTTGTCCAAGTTGATCTGGCAGCATTCCCCCATTTGTGTCACATAAAGCAACTAATTCTGCACCTGCGTCCATGGCAGTTTTTACAACTTCTAAAGCATATTTTTTATTACTTGCATATCCATCAAAAAAATGTTCTGCATCTAAGAAAACTGTTCTGCCTTGAGAAACTAAATATGTGATGGTGTCTTTAATCATGTTTAGGTTTTCATCCAAAGTAGTTTTTAAAGCAAGTTCAACATGACGGTCAAAAGATTTTGCAACTAAAGTAATCACCTTAGCTTTTGAATCAAGAAGAGCTTGCACTAAATTGTCATCTTGAGCTTTAACATTTGGTCGTCTTGTACTACCAAATGCAGCTAATGTGGCATTTTTAAGTTTTAAATCAGTTTGTGCTTTGGCAAAAAATTCAGTGTCCTTTGGATTTGCGCCAGGCCAGCCACCTTCAATAAATCCAACACCTAAAGAATCAAGATGTCTTGCAATATTTAATTTGTCTTGTACTGAAAGATTTAATCCTTCTTGTTGAGCTCCATCTCTTAAAGTTGTGTCATAAATATGAAATGCAGCAGGATTAAGTGATTTATCGCTATTCATTTTCTAAATCCTTTCTGCCAAACAAAAAACCCCTCGCTATCCGCGAAGGGCTGGCACACTTTATGTGTTTCGGGTTCTTACCCGCACACACTTTAAGTGCGCTTAACTAATAATGATCTGGTTTCTCATTGACTTAAATTCTGCCCCATCTGCAACATTGTGATTAGGTTAGGGGTCTTAACCCACCCTTAAAGTCCAGCCATACGCATCAGTTGCAACACCAGTTTGAATATCTAGCAATGCAGATCGAATTTTGGCAGTTATAGGTCCAGTTTCACCATTTCCAACTTGGAATTTGCCATCTTTTGATTTAACAACTCCAATTGGAGTAATTACTGCAGCAGTGCCACAAGCAAAAACCTCAGTGATTTCACCATCGGCGCAACCTTTTTCCCAATCTTGCACACTAATTCTTGCTTCTTTTGATTCAAGATTTAAATCTTTTGCTAAAGAAAGAATTGAATCTCTAGTTATTCCTGCAAGCAAAGATCCAGTTAGTTCTGGAGTAACTATTTTATTTTGTTTTCCATAAACAAAATACAAATTCATGCCACCCATTTCTTCAATCCATCTTCTTTCGTTTGCATCAAGCCAAACAACTTGATCGCAACCTTCTTCAGCAGCTTTTGCTTGCGCAATTAATGAAGCAGCGTAATTTCCAGCAAACTTTGCTTCGCCTGTTCCACCAGGTGCGGCACGAACATATTCAGTGCTTAACCAAACTGAAACAGGTTTTAATCCTCTAGGAAAGTATGCTCCTGCAGGTGAGGCTATAAGCATAAATAAATATTTATTTGCAGGTCTTACTCCTAAACCAACTTCTGTGGCAAACATAAAGGGCCGCAAATATAGAGATTTTTCTCTGTCTTGAGGTACCCAATTTTTATCAACAGAAATTAATTGTTTAATGCTTTCAATAAATAAATCAGATGGCATTTCAGGCATCGCCATTCTTTTAGCAGAGCGAGCAAATCGTTTTGCATTTTCTTGTGGTCTAAAAGTTTTAATAGATCCATCTTCATGTTTGTAAGCTTTTAATCCTTCAAAAATTGCTTGACCGTAATGAAGAGTCATGTTCGCAGGATCCATATCAAGTTTTGCATATGGCACCACTCGAGGATTTATAAAACCTTTATCTTTTTCCCAATCAATTAAGACCATGTGGTCTGTAAAAAATTTTCCAAATCCTGGATTTTCTAATATTTCGTTTCTTTGTTGCTCAGTTTTTGGGGCAGGATTTTTTGTAACACTAAAATTAGTCATGCATTCACCAATTTAGCGATTGCATCTCCAATTTCAGTTGTGCTTCGCTTTTGATCTTTTCTATTTACTAAATCTTTTGCCACAGCGTCTTCTACTTTTTTAGCTAAAGAATTTTCTTCCAAATGTGACAACATCATGGAAACACTCATAATTGCTGCAGTTGGATCTGCTATCCCTTTTCCAGCAATATCTGGAGCTGATCCATGAACAGGTTCAAACATTGAAGGTGTGGTTTTTTCTGGATTTATGTTGCCACTTGCTGCAAGCCCAATTCCGCCAGCAATTGCTGCACCAATATCTGTCAATATATCTCCGAATAAATTATCTGTCACTACAACATCAAATTTTTCTGGATTAGTTACAAAAAACATGGATGCAGCATCAACATGTTGGTAATCAGTTTTAACATCAGAGAATTCTTTTGCTACTTTTTCAAAAGTTCTCTTCCACATGTCTCCTGCATAAACTAAAACATTAGCTTTATGAACAAGTGTCAAATGTTTACGACGATTTTGGGCTCGTTTGAAAGCATCTCTAATTACTCTTTCAGCACCTTTAAATGTATTAAGAGACTCTTCTGTGGCAACTTCATCTTTAGTGTTTTTTCTTAAAACTCCACCTGCGCCAACGTAGGCTCCCTCAGTTCCTTCTCTAACTACAACCATGTCGATGTGTTCAGAGGTTTTACCGGCTAAAGGTGTAGATACTCCTGGAAATAGTTTTACAGGTCTTAAATTCACATAATGATCTAATTCAAAACGAAGTTTTAATAAAAGTCCACGTTCTAAAATTCCTGGAGCAACTTTAGGATCACCAACTGCGCCAAGCAAAATTGCATCATATTTTTTTAATTCTTCTAAAACTGAATCAGGCAAAGTTTCTTTTGATTTTAAATACCTATTAGCTCCAAGATCATAATTTTGAGTTTCAACTTTTAAACCTGTGGCATTTAAAACTTTGCATGCTTCAGTGACAACATCGACACCGATGCCATCACCTGGAATTAATCCAATTCGATACGAAGACATAATAAATACAAGCGTAGGGCTGCACTACTTTTATATGTCCTGCTACCCTTTACTAATAATGATTCGTTGCTTACTACTTCAAAGCCGCAGCGAGGCCTAACGACTGGCCTCCTCGCTGCGGGAGTTAGTCATTTGCTGGTCGAATTTATCCGACTAGTTTTTAAAAAGAGGTAAGCAAAATGAAAAATAACAATCAAAAACCTTCGGCGATGAAATTTGATCGATACGAAAGTTTTAAGCCAATTGAATTAACAGATAGAACTTGGCCTAATAAAAAAATAAGTAAGGCACCTCGTTGGTGTGCAGTTGATCTTCGTGATGGAAATCAAGCCTTAATAGATCCCATGACTCCTGCCCGAAAAAAGAAAATGTTCGAATTATTAGTAAAAATGGGTTATAAAGAAATCGAGGTTGGATTTCCTGCTGCAAGTCAAACCGACTTTGATTTTGTCCGACAACTCATAAAAGAAGATTTGATTCCAGATGATGTTGTAATTCAAGTTCTTACTCAAGCAAGAGAGCATTTAATTGAGAGAACTTATGAATCTTTAGAGGGAGTTAATCAGGCAATCGTGCATGTTTATAACTCAACTTCAACTTTACAAAGAAAAGTTGTTTTTGATCTTGATAAAGATGGAATAAAAGATATCGCAGTAAACGGTGCTCGATTAGTTGCTAAATATGCAGAGCAAATGGACAATAGTGAAATATTTTTTGAATACTCACCTGAATCATTTACTGGAACTGAATTGGAATATGCAGCAGAAGTTTGTAATGCGGTAAATGATGTGTGGCAACCAACAAAAGATCGCCCCAGTGTAATTAATCTTCCTGCAACTGTAGAAATGGCAAGTCCAAATATTTATGCAGATTCAATTGAATGGATGAATAGAAATTTAGACAGAAGGGAAGCTGTAATACTTTCACTTCATCCCCATAATGATCGCGGAACAGCTGTGGCTGCTGCTGAGTTAGGTTATTTAGCAGGCGCTGATCGAATTGAAGGTTGCTTATTTGGCAACGGTGAACGAACTGGAAATGTTTGCCTTGTAACTTTAGGTTTAAATTTATTCAGTCAAGGAATCGATCCACAAATTGATTTTAGTGACATCGATGAAATCAAAAGAACAGTTGAATATTGTAATCAACTTCCGGTTAATGAAAGACATCCTTATGGTGGAGATTTAGTTTTCACCGCTTTTTCTGGCTCTCACCAAGATGCCATAAATAAAGGATTAAAAGCTTTACAAAAAGAAGCTGATAAAAATAATGTCAATATTGATGATTATTCTTGGCAAGTTCCTTATCTACCAATTGATCCAAAAGATGTTGGCAGATCTTATGAAGCTGTGATCAGAGTAAATTCTCAATCTGGCAAAGGTGGAGTTTCATACATTATGAAAACTGAACACCAACTTGATTTACCAAGAAAACTACAAATTGAATTTAGCCAGGTTATTCAAAAAGTTACCGACACAGAAGGTGGTGAAGTAACACCTGGACAAATGTGGGAAATATTTAAGGATGAATATTTACCAAACCCTGCTAAACCTTGGGGCCAATTCTCTTTACTATCTGTTGCACAAGACTCTGCTGTTGATGGCGATACTTCCTTAACGGCAACTATCAAAGACAACGGGAAAGAAGTTGTAATCAAAGGTGTAGGAAACGGTCCTATTGCTGCATTTTGTCAAGCATTAGAAAGTCATGGCATCAAATTAAGAGTTCTGGATTATCACGAACATGCCTTAAGTTCAGGTGGAGATGCTCAAGCTGCTGCTTATTTAGAATGCTCAATTAATTCAAAAACTTTATTTGGAGTAGGAATTGACCCAAGTATTGTTACTTCCTCATTAAAAGCAATTATTAGTGCGGTTAATCGAGCCAGTCGTTAATTAAAATTAACGACTCGAGCAAATTTTGCATCCATTGCTTTAGCTACTTCGTTTAATACTTCTTGAGGAATTTCTGAATCAAGTGTTAGAGCAACTAGTGCCATTCCACCTTTTTCTTCACGTGATAATTGCAAATTAGCAATATTAATATTTTCTTTTCCTAATATTCCACCAATTAAACCAAGCATTCCTGGTTTATCTTGATACTTCAAAAATGCCATGTGATCACTAATTGCCACATCTAATTCATATTTATCTATACCTACAAGTTTTAAATTGGCTTGAGTTCCACTTATAGTTCCTGAAACTGAAACATGTTCACCACTATTTGTTGTCACTTCAACCTTTGCTTGCACTCTAAAATTAGGTGAATCTTTATCTGTGAATAATGAGGTTTCAATGCCTCTATCTTTTGCAATATTTGGAGCATTCACATATGTAACTGCTACATCTATTAATTGTGTTAAAACACCTTTTAGGGCAGAAGTTTGTAAAATTTTTACATCATTTTCTACAACTTCTCCTCTTAATTCCACATGCACTCTTGTCACTGGAGTGGTAACCAAACAAGCAGCAATTCTTCCTAAATTTTCAACTAACGGTAATAGTGGTCTTACCGGTTTAGCAATTGCTCCACCTTTAACATTTACTGCATCTGGAACTAATTCCCCACTTAAAGCAAGTCTGACTGATTTTGCAACTGCAATTCCTGCTTTTTCTTGAGCTTCATCTGTTGATGCTCCAAGATGTGGTGTACTTACGACTTGATCTAGCGAAAAAAGTGGAGAATCTGTGCAAGGTTCTTTTGCAAAAACATCAATTCCTGCACCTGCAACTCTGTTTTCTTTTATTGCTTTAAATAATGCATTTTCATCAACAATGCCTCCGCGAGAAGCGTTGATAATTCGAACACTTGGTTTAACTTTTTTTAAAGCTTCTTCACCAATAAGACCAATAGTTTCAGGATTTTTTGGTAAATGAATAGTTATAAAATCACTTTGACTTAATAAATCATCAAGTGAAACCATTTTCACATTATGTTGCGCAGCTTTTCCAGGTTGAACATAAGGATCGTATGCAATTAAATGAACACCAAAGCCAGCTAATCTTTGTGCTACTAGAACACCAATTCTGCCAAACCCTACTATTCCAATAGTTTTATCTAGAAGTTCAATGCCAGTAAATTTACTTCTTTTCCATTCTCCATTTTTAAGTGCCATATTTGCAGGCACAATATTTCTTGCGCTAGCAAGAATTAAAGAGATAGCAAGTTCTGCGGCAGAGGTAATATTTGAAGTTGGGGCATTTACCACCATAACTCCATTATTTGAAGCAAAAGTTACATCTACATTGTCTAAACCAACACCTGCTCTTGCAATAACTTTTAAATTTTTTGCATAATTTAATGCTTCTGCATCTAATTTTGTGGCAGATCGAACCAAAATTGCATCAGCATTTGCTATTTCTCTAAATAATTCTTCTCTATTTGTGCCGTCACATTTTCTAATTTCAAAGTCTGGCCCTAATGCACTTATAGTTGCAGGGGATAATTCTTCTGCAATTAGAACAATTGGATTTGCCATAATTTAAGCCTACTTTGCCGACTTTTTCTTTCTACAAGCATCTGAGCAATATTTGACTTGCTCCCAATTTTTAGCCCAAGATTTACGCCATTGCATTTTTCTGCCACAACAAACACATATTTTTTCTAATTTTGGTTTCTTGGAAATATGTTGGCCCATTTAATAATTATTTATTAAATGGGCCAATTCTGCTATTTGAAAATTAACGAGAGACTTTTCCTGCGAAATCGTCCTGATTTTTATCCACCCAAGACATTAATGAGCGTAGTTTTTTACCTACTTCCTCAATTTGGGCAGTCTCGCCTTCTGCTCTGAATTTCTTGAATTTCTTGGCTCCATTATCTTGATCACCAATAAATTCTTCAGCAAATGAACCATCTTGAATTTTCTTCAAGATTTTTTTCATACGTTTTTTGGTTTTCTTATTAACAACTTTTGGACCAGAAACATAATCTCCATATTCTGCAGTATCAGAAACTGACCAACGCATTTTGGCGATTCCACCTTCATACATAAGATCTACAATAAGTTTTAATTCGTGTAAACATTCAAAATATGCAACTTCAGGTTGATATCCTGCTTCAACCAAAGTTTCAAATCCTGCTTGTACTAATGCAGTAGTTCCACCACAAAGAACTGCTTGTTCACCAAATAGATCTGTTTCTGTTTCTTCAGTAAATGTTGTTTTAATTCCACCTGCACGCAATCCTCCGATTGCTTTGGCATATGAAAGTGCAAGATCCCAAGCTTTTCCAGAATTATCTTGTTCAACAGCAACAATTACAGGAACACCTCTGCCATTTGTATATTCACGTCTTACTAAATGTCCTGGACCTTTTGGTGCAACCATGCACACGTCAACATCTTTTGGAGGTTTGATGTAACCAAATCGAATATTGAAACCATGTGAGAAAAATAATGCTTTATTATTTGTTAAATAAGGTTCAATTGATTCTTTATAAATATGTCTTTGCACATGATCTGGGGCAAGAATCATAATTACATCTGCTTCTTGTGCAGCTTGTGCTGGAGTTACAACTCTTAAACCTTCTTTTTCTGCTTTTGTTCTACTTGGAGAACCTTCTTTTAAACCAACTCTTACATCCACACCAGAATCACGTAAATTAAGTGCATGAGCATGACCTTGAGAACCATAACCAATGACTGCAACTTTTTTTGATTTAATAACTTCTAGATCTGCATCTTTGTCGTAAAACATTTCAGCCATTACTGTATTTTTCCTTTTCTGGTTGGTTTATCTTTTACCTAGCGTAATGTGCGCTCAGATGCAGATTTTCCTCCGCGTCCAATTGCCACCATGCCAGACTGAACTAATTCCTTTATTCCATAATCTTCAAGTACTTTCAAAAGCGCTTGAATTTTGTCATGATTTCCTGTCGCCTCAATAGTTATGGCATCACTTGAAACATCCACAACTTTTGCTCTAAAAAGTGAAACTGTTTCTAAAATGCTTGATCTTGTTTGAGCATCAGATTTAACTTTTACCAATAAAAGTTCTCTTTGCACAGCAGCCGTGTTATCTAATTCCACAATTTTTAAAACATTTATTAATTTATTCAATTGTTTTGTAACTTGTTCAAGTGGAGATTCAGCTACATTTACCACAATTGTCATACGCGAAACACCATTTGTTTCAGTAGGACCAACAGCTAAAGATTCAATGTTGAAACCTCTTCTGGCAAATAGGCTTGCAGTTCTTGCCAAAACACCTGGTTGATCTTCAACTAGCACGCTTAAGGTGTGTCTACTCATTCGTCATCACTTCGCATCCATTTTGGAGCCATGTCGCGAGCAAATTTGATTTCTGAATTACTCATTCCTGCTGCAACCATTGGCCAAACCATGGCATCGCGATGAACACTGAAATCAACCACAACTGGTCGATCATTAATCTCCATCGCTTGTGCAATCGTTTTATCTACATCGCCCGGTTTGTCGCAAGCTAATCCAACGCAGCCCATTGCTTCTGCAAGTTTTGCAA
>CAXBQJ010000036.1:0-8801 GCA_963977775.1 uncultured bacterium | reverse complement strand
CAATTTTTAGAACCAGAAATTCAGCATCAGTCGACGAAGCAAGTTTGTTGCGCTGGTAAATCAAGAGAAAAGGATTAATTAGGTGATTGCTGCTGTCATTGCACTTCCAGCCTTGAGTGCAGCATTTCTTCTTTCATTCGGCAAAAGAACAAATAAGTTTGGCCCCTTTCTTGCAATTGGCGCATCAACAATGGCATTTCTAATTGGATTTTGGCAATTCTTACAACTTGCTGCCTTACCAAAAGAAGAAAGAACAATAATTACAACTATTTATCAATGGTTAGTAGTTCCAAATGCAGGAATGAAAATAGATTTTGGTTTACAAGTAGATCCGTTATCTATTTCTTTTGTATTACTTATTACTTTTGTGGGAACTCTAATTCATATTTACTCACTTGGATATATGTCGCATGATGAAAACAAGAGAAGATTTTTCGCATATTTAAATTTGTTTGTAGCGGCAATGCTTTTATTAGTTTTAGCCGATAACTATTTATTACTTTATGTAGGTTGGGAAGGAGTAGGACTTGCTTCCTATCTTCTCATTGGATTTTGGCAACACAAAAACTCTGCTGCAGTTGCAGCTAAAAAAGCTTTTGTAGCGAATAGAGTAGGAGATTTTGGGTTATCTCTTGCAATTATGACGATGTTTTTAGTTTTTGGATCTGTTTCATTTATAGATGTAAATTCTTCAATATCTAATGCACCAAGTTGGGTTTCATTAACAATTGGATTACTACTTTTACTTGCAGCTTGTGGAAAGAGTGCGCAATTCCCATTGCAATCTTGGTTACTTGATGCAATGGAAGGCCCAACTCCAGTTTCTGCGTTAATTCACGCCGCAACAATGGTTACTGCTGGTGTTTATTTGATTGTTAGAAGTGGTGCAATTTTTAATTCAAGCGAAGTTGCTCAGACTGCTGTAGTAATTATTGGTGCAATTTCATTATTAATGGGTGCAATTATTGGTGCTGCTAAAGATGACATCAAAAAATCATTAGCCGGCTCAACTATGAGTCAAATAGGTTACATGGTTTTAGCAGCAGGACTAGGTCCTATTGGATATGTATTTGCAATTTTGCATTTAATTACACATGGATTTTTTAAAGCCGTTATGTTTTTAGGTGCAGGTTCAGTTATGCATGCCACAAATGACAATGTTGATATGAGACGATACGGCGGGTTATCTAAAGTAATGATTTTTACAACAATAACTTTTTTTGTTGGTTATTTAGCAATTATTGGAATTCCACCATTTGCAGGTTTTTATTCAAAAGATCACATTATTGAAGCGGCATTAAGTCATAGTTGGTGGGCAGGATTTGCAGTTTTATTCGGAGCGGGTTTAACAGCTTTTTATATGACTCGCATGGTGGTTATGACTTTTGTTTCCAAGCCAAGGTGGCAAGACGATGTTCATCCTCATGAATCACCATTATCAATGACTATTCCAATGGTTGTTCTAGCAATTGGCTCAAGTGCAATTGGAATAATTTTGACACAAAATCATATTTTTGAACACTGGTTAGAACCTGTTACAGGATTTCAAGAACCAAATCCACCTTTTTCGATCATGACCATAACTTTGATTACTTTAAGTGTCGTGGCAGTTGGAGTTATATTTGCAATTTGGCAATACAAAACAATTTCTAAAACCGCACCAGCAAAAGTTTCATTTGTTACAACTGCAGCAAGAAAAGATTTATACGGTGATGTATTGAATGAAAATCTATTGATGAAGCCGGGACAAAAAATTACTAGAAACTTTAGTTTTTTTGACAAATCTTTAGTTGACGGATTTTTTGTGGGATTAGGTTCTTTGACTGGTGGTATTTCAGCAAGATTAAGAAGAAGTGAGACTGGTTTTGTCAGATCTTATGCAATGTCAATAATTCTTGGTGCTGCAATTTTCGTTATTGCATTATTGATTGTGAGATTATAAATGAATTTTCCATGGTTATTGATTATTCTTCTAACACCAATTATTGGTACAGCATTGCTATTTGTGCCTCAAATAAAAAATATTTTTAATTTTAAACAAATAGCTTTTTATTCCTCGGTAATAACACTTCTTTTTGTAGTGGTAGTGGCGCTTCAATTTGATGTAACAAGTTCTGCCCAAACTCAATTAGATATTTCTTATGATTGGATTCCAATTTTTGGCATCAGTTTTCATTTAGGCTTAACAGGAATTTCTTTAGTCCTAACGCTTTTAACTGCTGTTCTAACTCCAATTGTCATAATCGCTGCTCAGCATGAGGGGCAAAAAAGAACTAGAGAATTTTTCATGTGGATTTTATTAACACAAGCATCAGCTTTAGCAGTCTTTTTAGCAAGAGATCTATTTTTATTTTATGTAGTTTTTGAAGCGATGTTAGTACCAATATTTTTCCTTGTTGGAAGATTTGGTGGGGCAAGAAGAAATGCAGCTGCTTTAAAGTTTTTACTTTTTGGATTAGCTGGTGGATTAGTTATGTTGGCTGCACTTATTTGGTTATATTTCGTAGCTTCTGCGCAACTTGGTCGCGGAACTTTTTCTATCGCAGCATTAAGTAATGAACTTAATTTAAATACCTGGACCGAGCGTTGGCTATTTCTTGGATTTTTTCTAGCTTTTGCCTTAAAAGCTCCAATGGTGCCAGGACATACTTGGCTTCCAGATACTGCCGAACAAGCAACTCCTGGTACATCAACAATGTTGATTGGAATATTGGACAAAGTTGGAACTTATGCAATGTTGGCAATTTTGTTACCGATATTTCCAAATGCATCTAAAGAATTTGCTCCACTAATTATTGGATTTGCTGTTTTTGGAATTATTTATGCTGCATTAATAGCTATTGCACAAAAAGACATGAAAAGAACTTTTGCTTATATTTCAATTTCCCATTTTGGTTTTATTGTGATGGGAATATTCTCATTTACTTCAATTGGAATTATTGGTTCTACTGTTTATATGGTGGCGCACGGTTTATCCACTGCAGCACTATTTTTAACTGCCGGATATTTAATGCGTCAAAAAGACTCTGCATTGATTAGTAATTTTGGTGGATTATCAAAATCTGCTCCGTTATTAACTGGATTTTTCTTAGTTGCAAGCCTGTCTTCAATTGCATTACCTGGTCTGGCTGGGTTTGTTGGAGAATTTATGGTTTTAACAGGCACTTATCAACGAAATCAATTAGCAGCAATTATTGGAACTTTGGGAATTATTTTGGCTGCTATTTACATGTTATGGCTTTATCAAAGAGTTTTTACTGGGCCAGAAAATGATGGAACCAAAAATATTTTTGATTTGAATATAAAACAATCATTGGCTCTAGCACCTGTAATAGTTTTAACTATTTTATTGGGACTTTATCCCGCACCAGTTATTAAGATTTCTGAAAAATCAGTGGAAGCAACACTTTCCAAACTTGAAATCAAAGATCCTGCACCACGAATTCAAAAGGTGAGTCAAGAATGATAAGAGAAGTAGTCAATTCAATTCCAACACCAAATTTTGAATACGCTTTACTTTCACCGATTCTGATTACTTTTGTTGCTGCTTGTATCGGTGTTTTAGTCGAAGCTTTTGTTTCTATGTCGAAAAGAAGATTTGCACATTTAATTGTTATTTTTACTTCTTTAATTTTTGCATTTTTTGCAGTTGTTTTACAATCCGGACCCGAGGGTAGATCTCTAGCTGCAAGTGGCACAGTTGCTCTTGATGGTCCTGGCTGGATTTTGCAAGGAACTATTTTGATTGCTGCTTTACTGAGTGCTTTACTTTTTGCAGAAACAAAACTAGATCCTTTAGGTGATTCTTTTGCTCCAAGAGCTTCAACTCTTCCTGGAGGTCAAGAGGAAAAAACTGTTACTAAATTAGGTTGGACACAAACTGAAATATGGCCTTTATTTTCTTTTTCGATTTCAGGAATGCTTTTATTTGTAACTGCAAATGATTTATTAGTTTTATTTGTTGCACTAGAAGTAATGAGTTTACCTCTTTATTTAATGGCTGGACTTGCAAGACGAAGAAGACTTTTAAGTCAAGAAGCAGCTTTAAAATATTTTATTTTAGGAGCACTTGCAAGCGCCATTTTATTATTTGGAAGTGCTTTAACTTTTGCTTACACCGGTTCTTTAGAGTTTGGGCAAATTTCAAATGGAATAAGTTCAGCAAATAATGCGCCAGGACTTTTAACTGCAGCAATTGCTTTAGTGGCAGTGGGAATGTTATTTAAAGTTGGTGCTGTTCCATTTCATCAATGGGTGCCAGATGTTTACACAGGATCACCAACACCTGTGACATCTTTTATGGCAGGAGCAGTAAAAGTTGCAGCATTTGGTGGATTGCTAAGAGTTTTCTATGTTGCATTTGGCGCACTTGTTTGGGACTGGCGACCACTTATTTGGGTTGTTGCCGGTTTAACAATGATAATTGGAAGTTTTATTGCACTTTCTCAATCAGATTTCAAAAGAATGCTTGCTTATTCTTCAATTGCTAATGGTGGATTTATATTAGTTGGATTTTCTGGAACTAATCGTCCAGCAATCGCAGCAATATTGCTGTATTTGATTGCTTATTCTTTTTCAACTTTAGGTGCATTTGCATTGTTAACTTTGATAAGAGAGCAAGCAGGAGAGAGTTCATCACTAATTAGATGGAAAGGAATTGGTAAAAAGTCCCCACTAGTGGCAGCTTTAATGTCACTTTTCATGTTGTCATTTGCCGGTATTCCATTAACTAGTGGTTTCACAGCAAAGTTTGGCGTATTTGTTGCAGCAATTTCAGGTGGCGCGACACCTTTAGTTCTGGTAGGTGTTGTATCAAGTGTAATTGCAGCAGTCTTTTACGTGAGGGTAATAATTTTGATGTTTTTTGCAGAGCCAATTCCTGATGGACCTTTTGTCGCAATTCCAAGTATTTTCACAACTATTTCCATAACTGCAAGTGCTGTTGTGACGGTAATTCTTGGTGTATTTCCACAATTTGTCATAAATATGATTTCTTCAGCGTCAGTGTTTTTAAGATGAGCAAAGTAAACGTTCCAGAATTAGCAATTTCTGATGAAAATTTAAGAGACTATTTATCTCAAGGTATTAAAAGAACTGAAGAATTTTTAGAATTAGAATCTGCTTCACCATTTAACCCTTTGACAGAAATTTCTCAGCATTTACTATTAGCTGGTGGTAAAAGAATTAGACCAGTTCTTGTTTTTCTTGCTGGACAATTTGGTAAACCAGACATTGATCGTTTAGCAAAAGTTGCTGCTGCAATTGAATTTATTCATGTGGCAACTCTCTATCACGATGATGTGATGGATGAAGCTCAAATAAGACGTGGAGTGGAATCAGCAAATGCAAAGTTTGGCAATACTAATGCGATTTTAGCTGGCGATTTTCTTTTTTCCCGAGCATCAGCAATTGCTGCAGAACTTGGTCCTCATGTTGTAACCGCTTTATCTGACACTTTGTCAGTTTTATGCGAAGGCCAAATCAGAGAAGCAAGAGGAGCAGGAAACTCTGATCCGATAAAACATTATTTAGAAGTTTTAAAACAAAAAACTGGATCTTTAATTGAAACATCAGCATCACTTGGTGCTTATGTTTCAGGAGCTGATGACGTAAGTTCTTTAGCTTTGAGTAATTATGCAAAAAATATTGGCTTGGCTTTTCAAATCTCTGATGACATTTTAGATTTAAAAGGTGATTCTTCAAAATCTGGAAAAATGATTGGTAAAGATTTGCTTGAAGGAATTCACACATTGCCGGTTCTTTCAGCACTTTCAATGGATAAAGATTCTAGTTTGAAAGATCTTTTGCAATCTGTAAGAAAAAATCCAGAATTAATAGATAGCACAATAAAAAAAGTTAGCGATTTAGGCGGATTTGATGTGGCAGGAATTCATTTAGAAAGTTTAATTGATCAAGCCATGACATCTCTGGATCTTTTAAAACCTGGTTCTGCAAAAGATGCCCTTGTGCAGTTTGCAGAGTGGTTAACTAAAAGAAATTCTTAAATTTTATTTTTTCTTGCAGTCTTTATTGCGTCGTAACTAAATACAGTTACCGCTAACCAAACAAGATAAAAACCAAACCATCTAGCACTTGTCATAGGTTCACGAAATGCGTAATAACCCAACAAGAATTGCAAAATTGGTCCAAGTGCTTGAAGTAAACCAATAACTACTAAAGGAATTCTTACAACAGCAAAACCAAATAGTAATAAAGGAATTACTGTGACAATTCCTGCAGTAGATAACCAAAAAGCATGTGTTAGTCCTTGATTAACAAATGATAAATCATTTTTACTGTCTAGATAAAACATGAATATCGAAAAAAATGGAGTAAGTAAAAGGGTTTCAATTGTTAAACTTGGTATCGCATCAACATCTGCAAGTTTTTTTACTAAGCCGTAGAAACCAAAAGAAAAAGCTAATGTTAAAGCAATATATGGTGGTTTACCTAAGGCGATTGTTAAGAAAGTAACTGCAATAAAGGTAAGTCCAACAGCAACTTTTTGTAAAAGTCTAAGTTTTTCTTTCAAAATCAAAACTCCAAGGGCAACAGATACCAAAGGATTGATGAAATAACCTAGGGAAGTTTCAATCACATGTCCATTGTTGACAGCCCAAATGAACATACCCCAATTTATAGTGACAAAAATTGCAGCAGATGCTAAAAGCAAAAGTTTTTTTCTATTTTTTAAAGCTTCTACAACTTCATTTTTAAGTTTTTTAAAATAAACAATTATTAGCAATAACCCCAAAGACCAAACCACGCGATGGGACAAAATTTCTGGGGCACTAGCAGGTTTGAGAAGTTGCCAATAAAGTGGAACAAATCCCCAAATTACATAAGCTCCTATGCCGGCTAATAACCCTGAGTTGTAGCTGGAGGTTGTTTTAACTTGACTCAAAAATTCACTTTTTCTCTATTTATATACGCAAAATCTATTCTAGGTTGTATTCCAAAAGTTCTTTCCCCACGCCTTGGTTTAATAAATGGGGTGTGAAGTGGCGAAACAATGAGGTTTCCGATACAAATAAAAGAGGAGACTTTTTAAAAGGGGATGCTTAAAAGAAAAAATGCGTAAATCAACAAATACTTTGAAAACTATTTTTCTTTTTGGATTTTTAGCAATTGTAGTAATGCTTGCAGCAAGTTGGTTTGGCGGAAGTTCAGGACTTTGGTTCGGACTAATTCTTGCTCTTGGAATGAATGGTTTTGCATATTTTTATTCAGATCGTCTTGCTCTAAAAGCAATGCGTGCATATCAAGTTGACCCCCAAACTGCACCGTTGTTATACAAAATAGTTAGTGAATTAGCTACTGAAGCAAAACAACCAATGCCAAGAGTTTATTTATCTCCAACAGCTTCTCCAAATGCTTTTGCAACTGGAAGAAACCCTGAAAATTCTGCAGTGTGTGCCACAGAGGGCATTATGAATTTATTAAATGAAAGAGAATTAAGAGGAGTAATTGGACATGAACTTTCCCATGTCTACAACAGAGATATTTTGACAGCTTCAATTGCAGCAACCATGGCAAGTGTTTTGATGTCTTTGGTGCAATTTTTTTGGTTATTTGGTGGAAGAGATTCAGAAAAATCTAATCCACTGGGCGGAATATTTTTAATGTTTATTGCACCCCTTGCAGCAACAATGCTTCAATTAGCAATTGGTCGCTCTAGAGAATATGCAGCAGATGAAGACGGTGCAATTTTAACTAAAGATCCACTTGCACTTGCTAGTGCTTTAAAAAAAATAGATGCAGGAATTTCAAATGCACCAATGCGACCAACCTCAGAAATGGAAACAGCATCATCGATGATGATTGCTCACCCATTTAGAGGAAGTGGCATGGCTAAATTATTTTCAACACATCCTCCAACACAAGAGCGTGTAAAAAGATTGGAATGGATGGCAGAACAGATGGGGCAAAAAAACTAAAAACTCTTTCGCCGTAAGATTGAAAATCGCGTTAGAGATTTTGAGGTAGCTTGCCCGAGTGGCCAAAGGGAGCAGACTGTAAATCTGCCGGTTCACGCCTACAGTGGTTCAAATCCACTAGCTACCACCAGAATTATCTGTAGTTAGTAAATTGTGTTGCAAAATCTAAATCTGATTTTTCAACTAATCGCATAACCATTTGAAGATCATCTTTTGATTTACTCGAGATTCTTAATAAATCTCCCATTATTTGGGATTTAACAGATTTTGGACCTTGTTCCTTGATTAATTTTGTTAGTTTCTTAGCATTTTCTTGATTTATTCCAGAATTGAAATTACCTATAATTTTGTAAGTTTTACCAGAAACTTGAGGGTCATTTGGTTTAAATGATTTTAAAGAGACACCTCTCTTAATTAATTTTTCCTTAAATACTTCTAAAGCAGCCTTGCAGCGTTCTTCTGTGCTGGATTGAATTTCAATTCCTAATTCTCCAGACCATTTAATTTCGGTATCAGTGTTTTTGAAGTCATATCTTTGTGATAATTCTTTACTAGCCTGATTAAGAGCATTATCTGCTTCTTGTCGATCAATTTTGCTTACAATGTCAAATGAATTATCAGCCATTTAAGAATTTTACTCCAGTTAATTCTTCACTCGTTCTCCAAACATTTATAGCTAGTTCACTATTTTTTGCAAGGGAACTCATATTGACTTTCTTGGGTTTTCCTCGTGCTTGAAGTGGCCCATCTGGTCCTATGAAATCACCACTTTGAACATCAGCCCAATTACAAGCAGCAATGGATGGCAAAGCTCCTGAGGCAGCACTTTGACCAAAAATTTTGTTAGCGAATTTTGATCCAGCT
>CAXBQJ010000035.1:0-8859 GCA_963977775.1 uncultured bacterium | reverse complement strand
ATGCGTATTCCAAACATTCAGCTCTAACTTCGCAAGATCCGCAAACCCTCTTTGCTTCTCTTGTCGATCCGCCCTTCTCAGGGAAAAAGGCTTCTGGGTCTGTTTGAGCACAAAGTGCTTTTTCTTGCCAGCCTGGTGCATCTTCGTTTTCAACCAAACGTAAGCCCGTGAAGTCGGACAATTAATAACCCCCATATTCAAGACATCAAGTTTTCGACCCGATGGCTATAAAGAAACTACCTGAACGAATTACACGCTTGTAATTAGGGGTACGTCAAGTACCTGAGGGGATTTTTTGCAACTTTTTTTCCAATTATGCATAAATGTCCATATTTTTCGATTAATTCTGCCAATTTGCCACTTCGGGAATAGTTTGATGATCCAATAAAACTTTGCCGACTTTTTGGTCTGGCCAGATTCTGGAATCATTTTTCAAAATCGATTCACTACCTAAAACAACTGAATCTGCAATTACAGAGTTTTCAATTACGCAATTGTCTTCAATTATTACATTTTTAGCAATAATACTTGATTTGATTACACAATTCATACCAATCTTTACTTGTGAGCTGATAACACTTGAATCTATTTTAGAATTTTTTCCAATTTTAGAATTATTTCCCACATAACTTCCATTACTAATCAAAACGTTTTCATCAATTTGTGCTGAGACTTCTATCATTTTTTCAGAATGATTTTTTATTAATCCAGTTTCTATTTTTCCCGTAACTAAATCACACGATCCTTTAACAAATGCATTAGGAGTTCCTAAATCTAACCAGTAACTTTCATCCACAACTCCAATGACTTTATAATTATTTTTTAATAAATTTGGAAAAACTTCTCTTTCCACTGAAACAACGCGTCCTGTTTGAATAGTGTCAATTATTTTTCTTTTAAAAATGTACATTCCTGCATTTATTTGATCTGTGACAATATCTTCATCTTTTTCTGGTTTTTCAAGAAAAGCTAAAACATTACCTGCTTCATCTGTGGGAACAAGGCCGTATGCCTTGGGGTTTTTAACTTTCGTCAAATAAAGTGCTACATCGGCATTTTTTTCTTTCCAAATTTTCAATACTTTTTCAATATTTACTCCACTTAAAACATCTCCATTAAAAACAACAATTGGATCTTCTGGGCCACTTTTTAAAAGTGCTGCTGCATTTCTAATTCCGCCACCTGTGCCTAATTGTTCAGGTTCAAAGGCATAACTTAATTGAACTCCTAATGAGGAGCCATCTCCTAATTTTTCTTTAAAAACTTCAGCCTTGAAAGCTGTTCCTAAAACTATGTGATTAATGTTTGCTTTTTTAGCTTTAGCAATTTGATGACTTGTCACGCTAAAACCGGCAACTTCCAGCATTGGTTTTGGAGTGTGAATTGTTAAAGGTTTAAGTCGCGTGCCGTAACCACCAACCAACAAAATTGCTTCGGTCACAAAAATCACGCACCTTTTATTTATTTAAAATAAATAAAACTTTACTTTACTTTTTTTAAGTACCAGGTGTTGGTGAGGTTTCTGGATCAAATGTGACTGGATAAGTTTTAGGCACAAATAGAACCCAGGTTTGACCTGGAGCAAATACATAGGCACTTGATCCGACTGTGTAAGTAGTTGAATCACTTGCCATAGCTCTTGACCAAGTTGCTTCGAATCTTTGTCCATCACGCATTACTACCGCTTCACCTGATCCAACAGTTTGAATTAATGGAGTTTTGTTTCCATTCTTATCTTGGAAACCTGAATCAGCTAATTGATCAACAAATTGCACAATCACGTTTTTGGCAAACAACGGTTGATTTGTAACCGCATCAGATGCAGGTGTTCCATCCAATGCAATTACCCAAGCATTGTTAGTGGCATCCCATTCAGCACCAACTCTTGAAGCTGGCCATTTTGCTGAAAATGATTTGGTTTCAATTCCACCAGTTGCTGCTACATCGGAAAATGTCCAGCCCATATCTTTTGCACCACTTATTCCAGTTAAGGAATTAACAATTCCTGCTAAATCAACAGTTAAATTGTGAGGAGCATTCTTGTCAGGTTGTCTTGTATAAAACTTTCCATTTAATCCATGACTTGCGTTTATAACATTTGCTTGATCAATTAGTGGAAGAAACTTTTGTTGTGCACCGCTAAATGCAAATGCTGGAGTGCCAAATTGTTCCATGATTTCTAAATCTGAAATACGAGCAGAACGAACTGGTCCTACTTTGTTTGGCAAAGTTGAATTAAATACTGCAGCAATTCTTGTTAAACCTGCTTCAACTTCTTCCACAAAAATTAAGTCGGCTGCAGAAATGCCCCATTGAGGTCTTGCTGGATTTACGTTGTCAATTTTTACAACAGCAATTGGTCCGCCTTCCCCGCCTGGTAATCCAGATAAGGGACTTAAACCTGTCTTTACTGTTTCACTTGGTTCAGGTGTTGCTTGTGATGCTGAGTCTGATGAAGATGAGCCAGCACAAGCAGAGAGTAGAAATGCAATTGAAGAAAAAAGGGCGATATTTTTTAGGTTCTTTGTCATACCTTTAACCATAGGTGCAAACTGCTTACTCCCAAAGCCCAGACCCGCCTATTTATGGGTAATGTTTCAGAAAACAGCAGGTTAAATTTTAAACCGATTTATCAAAAGTGGAGTTATGAGCGAAGAGACTAATCAAGTCTTCAAAAGCAAATTAAGACTTTTAACCGCTATTGCTTCGGGAATCATCTTGGTAATTGCGACAGTGGCAGGAATTCTAGGTTTTGCAGCTCGAAACCTTGCCGGGAATATTAAAGCTTTAGAAGTTATTGCTTCTCCAAAACCTGTTGCTGAAACTGGCCCTTTGAATATTTTGCTTATGGGAACAGATACTAGAACCGGACAAGGTGGAGGTTTTGGAAATGAAAAGGAACTTGGTGGTGAAGGAAGAAGTGACACCACAATGCTTATTCATTTATCTAATGATAGAAAAAGTGCAATTGTTGTAAGTATTCCTCGAGATTCAGTTGTAGCAATTCCAGCTTGCACAAAATCAGATGGAACAACAACAGAAGAAACTACTGGATTATTTAATTCTGCTTTTTCAACTGCAGGACCTGGTTGCACAATTAAAACAGTTGAAACTTTAACTGGGATAACTATTAATCACGCAGTAATCGTAGACTTTGTTGGTTTTTCGAGCATTGTTGATGCTTTAGGTGGCATAAAAGTTTGTTTAACTGAACCAATTAACGAACCGGTTGAAAATGGCGCAGGCGTTAATTTACCCGCTGGAGTTCAAATTCTTGATGGTAAAAATGCTTTAGGTCTGATGCGAGCCAGATACACCCTGGCAGATGGAAGTGATTTAAAAAGAATTGAAAGACAACAAGAAATAATTTCAATAACAATCGACCAAATAACAAACAAGAATTTAGTAACAGATGCTCCACAACTCTACCGAGTTTTGAATGCTGCAACTTCAACTTTACAAATGGATCCTGGTTTAGCTGATTTAGATTCACTTTTAACTTTAACTACAAGTTTGTCAACTCTTGGATCAGAAAATGTTTCATTCGTTACTGTTCCCTACGTTGGCACACCAGATGGAAATCACGTGCAATGGACAGAGGCTGCAAACGAAATTTGGAGTGCAATTATTAACGACACTGGTTGGCCACCAGCATCAGCACCAAGTGCAGAACCGTCTCCGACTCAAACTCCTGAAAACACTGAAACAATAATTGTTAAACCTCAAGATGTTTCAGTAATTGTTTTAAATGGCACCAGAAGAGCAGGTTTTGCTGCTGCAACTGGTGAATTCTTAAAAACTCAAGGTGTAAATATCGCAGAAGTTGGTAATGCTCCTAACAAAGACACTGCCGAGACAATAATTGTGCACACCCCAGGAAATAATTTAAAAGCTCAATTAATTGGAAAAATGTTAAATATTTCTAATATCGTGGAAGATCCAGAACTTGTAGGAGCAGATGTTGCAGTAATTCTTGGAAATAATGCTCCACAAACTTGGACACAACCTGCAGCAGAAATACCTGCCCAGCCAAGTGAACCTGCTCCTCAACCTTCACCAAGTGCAATTTCTGCACCAACTAGTGGACTCTTTTGCCCTATTCCTTAAATAATTGGAGGGCGTAAATATAAAGTCATTTTTAAAATAGTTAGCCACGAAAGTTTCTTTTGAGAAAAAATATCCATGACTTTTCCATCTTCCCAACCAAGTTTAAATTCACTTATTGCTTCATTATTATTTTTTAACCTAAACAATGAGATAATTCTCCAATTGAATAAATAAATTATTTTGATTAAATTAGGTAAATTTCTTCTTGCTAATAAAACTCTGTTTCTTGCTTGATATTGATAATAAATTTTGTGTCTAAAACTTGGCTCAACAGCAGGGTGACTTACCTGAATATCTCCTGCATACCAACATTGATATCCGTGATCCCAAACTCGCCAAACTAAATCAACCCCTTCGTGTCCATAAAAAAATTCATAAGGCCACAAACCAACTTTTTGAAAAACATCTCTTCTAATTGTGGTGGCACCTTCCCATAATGAAAACATAAACGAAGATCTATTTGGATTACTTGTATTTATTCTTGGAATCCACCTTCTGGGAGTAGCTAATCCATTTGGATCTTTTGGCTGAGGTTGAATTAAAGCAACTTTTGGTTTGTTAATAAAAATTTTATAAATCTTTTCTAAAGTATTCAGATCAGTTAAAGTAACATCATCATCAAGAAAAAAAAGTAAGTCACCTGATACAGAATTGACTCCAGCATTTCTGCCTGCTGGGATACCTAGGTTTTCATTAATGTGAACAGTTTTAACATTTTGAGAAAATCCTTCTGGTTTCCACCCATTGCCCACAACAGCAACATCAACCTCAACATTTTGTTGTAACAAAATCGATTCAACAGCTTTATTTAATTGTTCAGTTCTCTTTCCTTGCGTTAAAACTACGCAGCCAAACGTTGGTTTTAAGCTACTCATGATTAAGCACGAAGTCGCGAAGAAGAAAGTATTGCTACTAAATGTCCCAATACTGTAACTGCGGCAGCAAATGTTAACCAAGTTAAAACATTTGATTCAATCACTAAAATATTTGCAATCAATATTAAAATTGTAAGTTCTATAGAGTGAAAAATTCTATGAATAGGAAAAAATCTAAATAAAGAACGAATCGAAGCTAAAAATGAATTTCGAGGCACAGCCACACTTTTATCCTCTGATAACTGCTTGAGATTAGAAAAACTTCTAGCAACATGAACCATGTCGTTAAAAACTTTATTAAAAGTTATTAAAAGTGCCAAAATTAATCCAAAAATAATTTCTAAGCCTGTCACAGAAGAATTTGCAGCAACTCTTATTCCAAAAGCTATCGCGATTAATGCCTCTGTTGAATAATGCCCAAAACGATCAATAAATATCCCAGCAGGATTAAATTTTTTTAATACTCTTGCCATTTCACCATCACTACAATCAAACAGCATTTGGACTTGACCAAAAACTACTGCCAAAATCACCCCTGTCAAACCAGGAATAAGTAAACAAAGTGCTGCAATCCAACCTGAAAGAACCATTAACCATGTAACAAAAGTTGGACTAAAATTTAATGACAGCAAAAATTTTGTAACGTATGGCGAAACTTTTCTCATATACATCGGACCAGACCAATGTTCTGCAACTCGTCTATTTAAAACTTCTGGAGGTTGTCCGACTTCTTTAATCTCTTTAATCGAATAACTAGTCATCAAATACTCCTGAATCTTGATGATAAGCATTTAATGCTTCATTCAGCGTTCCATTGACAACTAAATTTCCATTTTTTAAATAAAGACCTCTTGTACAAAATTCTTTCAAATCTTTTTCTTTATGGGACACCAAAAATAAAGTTTTACCTTGATTGAGTAAATCTTTCATTCTGATGTAGCACTTTTCTTTATATGCAGCATCTCCTACTGCTAATGCTTCATCAACCAAAATTATTGGTTCATCGATTGAAGTTACAATTGAAAAACCTAATCGTATTTTCATTCCACTTGAAAAATGTCTTACCGGAGTATCAAGAAAATCACCAATTTCAGCAAATTCAACAATGTTATTGAATCTTTTTTTAACTTCTGCCCTACTTAATCCATGCAATCCAGCAACAAGAGAGATATTGTCTCTGGCAGTTAAATCACTTTTCAGTCCCCCAGTTAATTCAATAAGCGGGGCAACTCCTCCAGATACTTTTACTTTTCCTTCGTCAGGAATTAAAACTCCAGCAATTATGCGAAGTAAAGTTGATTTTCCTTGACCATTGGCGCCCATTAAACCAACAGCTTCACCTTCATTAACTTGAAATGAAACGTTTCTCAAAGCCCAAAATTCACCCTTTGGTGAAGTATTTTTTTGCTGCAACAGCAATTCGCGCACAGAAAAATTTCTTTTTCTATTTCTTCTAAAATTTATTCCTACATTTGAAACATCTATTACAACACTCATTCTATACTTCCTTCAAAACTGAACGTTCAATTTTCTTAAAGAAAGTAGTTCCTATTACAAAAACTAAAAGTGAGATTACAGTAGAAAAAATCACCGCTGAAACAAGATTTGGTTCTTGCCAAAAACCTGCCCTATACATAGAAATAATCCCAGTCATTGGATTAAAGTAAGACAATATTTGATATTTTTCTGGAATATCTGAAATTCCATAAATAATTGGAGTTAAATAAAATAACATTCTTAAAAGTATTCTTAATAAATTAGAAGTATCTCGTGCTAAAACCGTTAAAGGGGCAAGAATTAAACCAATACCTGAAAGTAATAGGAATTGTAAAATAATTGCGAATATGATCCATATAAGTTGAATTGAAACACTTGCATGAGTTAATAAAGTTATAAGAATTAATATTGGTAAAGCTAATAAAAATTCTGTCCCTTTAGAACCAATACTTTTAATTACCCACAAATATCTTGGAATTGCAATTGATCTAACCATCTTGCTTTCTACAACTAAAGATCTAGCAGAATCAGTTACTGCGCCATTAAACCAAGTCCAAGAAAGAATTCCTGTTAAGAGAAACAAAATGTATGGTTGTTCACCTACATTTTTTGCACCAAAAATGTAGGTAAATACCAACCAATAAATAGCAGACATCGCCAATGGATCTAATAAAGTCCACAAATAGCCAAGCCAAGTTCCGGCGTATCTAATTTGTAAATCTCGGTAAATCAAAATACGCAAAGCGCCAAACTTACCCAAAGGGTTCGTTCTCCTCCACGCTCTTCTGTGAGATCGCGTTATATCTAAGGTTACAGGCGCTTTAATGGTTTAAGGAAACCAACGCCCCAAGATAAATGCATTGTCGGTAGCACAACTAGAAGTAATAGACGAGATTTAAGACTTAATTTTGAACCAATTGTTAAAAAACCTAAAACTATAACACTTAAATAAGTAATTATTGCAACCCAACCTAAAATTAAAAAATTATGTTTTAAAATAAAATTTAAGATAATAAAAATTATTCCAACGAATAAACCCAATACAGTTATTGGTGGGGCTAAATATCTCATTGATACTGTTTCGGGATATTTTTTTGTAACTTGTTTACGCCATTGGCCGTACTCAAAATATTGTTTAGCTAAAGATTTAATATTTGGTCTTGGTCGATAACTAACTACAAGATTTGGATTAAACCAAATTTTTCCACCTGTTTTTCTTATCCTGTAATTCATTTCCCAATCTTGAGCTCTCACAAAACTTTCATCGAAATATCCAACTCGTTCTAAAGCACTTTTTTTAAAAGTTCCTAAATAAACAGTATCTACTTCACCAGGTTTTCCTCCAATATGAAAAGGTGCATTGCCAACCCCAAACTTTGAAGTCATAGCTGCTGCTACAGATTTTTCAAAATCAGATATTCCTTCTGCTTTCATTAAACCGCCAACATTATCTGCATTAGTTTGGTTCAAAGATTCAATTGCATTTTTAACATAATTTTCATCAACTATTGCATGACCATCAAGTCGCACAATAATTTCAAATTTAGAATTTTTGATTGCATTATTTAAAGCAGCAGCAGTTTTACCTGTAGGGTTTTGAATTAATTTAACTCTGTTATCTTTTGCTAAATCTTGAGCTACTTGATTCGTATTATCAATTGATGGTCCTAAAGCTAGGATAACTTCAATTTGTCCATCATAATTTTGATTAAGTATTGCATTTACAGATTGTGCTAAAAATCTTTCTTCATTCAATACCGGGATGACCACAGATACTGATGGTTGCATCAATTTCACCCACTTTTAGTCTCTTCTACTTGGCAACGCTAGCCCTTAGATAAAGAAAAATCACTTCATTTAATCATACGATTATCTGCGTGGAGAAGAAAAATGGTTTACCTAGTGATTGGTTCAGGGACTCAAACGGACCAAAAAGTAATCAAAATAAATCAGTGGCTAGTCCAAAAGAATTAAGTAAACCTAAAATATTTCTTATTCTTCTGCTCAAAATATTACTTCTTCTAAAGAAACACCTAATAAACTTTCTATTACATGTAATCTTTTTAACTCTCCCTCTATCGAACCTAAACCTACTAATCTTAAACCTCAACAACAAGCCGAACTATTTAATTTTAACCCCGATGTTGAAATTAATAATCTTAACTCTATTCCTAGAGTTGGAACTATCACTACCAATATTAATAATGGCGTCTTTAATCCTAATATTAAAGGAGAAATTAGACCCTTCGACTTTAATAATATATATATTATCCCTAAAAATAATCAAAACTTTACTATTCAATTAGGTGATAATAATGACTCTATCTCTATTAAATCTATCAATATTTATAAATCTTCTATCAAAAATAGAATATTACAA
>CAXBQJ010000034.1:0-8861 GCA_963977775.1 uncultured bacterium | reverse complement strand
ATTGGCCCTGGAAAATATAACTTAATTAAAAGCATGGGTGCTAAAGAAGCGATCTTTGCTTTATTAGATCCAGAAAGCAAAGTCAGTATCAAAGTAGTAATTCCAGAAGGATCTAGAGCAAGTTATGTTTTTGCTGCCGCTGCCCAAGCTTTAGGTGTATCAGTGGGAGATTTTGAAAGTTTGGCTAAAGATCCTAAGGATTTAGGTCTTCCAGAATATGCAAAAAATAATGTGGAAGGTTTTCTGTTCCCTGCCACATATCGTTTTGATGAAGGAATTAAACCAAAACAAGTATTGCAAGAAATGATTAAAAGATTTTTACAAGCAGCACAAGACCAGCAACTTGAAGCAACTGCCAAAGCTAATGGTTTAAAACCATATGACGTTGTAATTATTGCAAGCATTATTGAAAAAGAAGTTGCACCAATAGATCAAGCAAAAGCTGCAAGAGCAATTTTAAATAGATTAAAGCGTCCAATGCGATTGCAACTAGATAGCACTCTTAATTATGAATTGAATTCAAACACAGTGATTTTGACAGATGAACAACTTAAAGTCGATTCTGCTTACAACACCTATACAAATGATGGATTGCCTCCTGGACCAATTTCTAATCCTTCTGAAGCAGCACTTAATGCGGTATTAAATCCTGAAGAAGGAAATTGGCTTTATTGGGTGACAGTAAATCTTGACACCAAAGAGACAAAGTTTTCAGAAACAAATGATCAGTTCTTAAAAGATAAACAAGAGTTTTTACGTTGGTATAGTCAAAATCAATAATCATGAAACACGCTGGCGTAGCAGGATATCCAATTGAACATTCTTTATCTCCCATAATTCATGAAGCAGGATATAAAGCTCTTAATTTAGATTGGAAATATGAAAAATATTCTCTAAAAGCTGATGAATTATCCGATTTTATCTCTAAAAGAGATAAGGATTTTATAGGACTTTCATTAACTATGCCTTTGAAAGAAAAGGCAGTTGAAATTGCTGACTCTGTCACAGAAATGGCTAAATTAGTTAATTCAGCAAACACAATTATATTCAAAGACAATAAAGTTTTTTCTGGAAATACAGATATTTATGGAATAATTCAAGCTTTAAAAACCAATAAGAAACTTGATTTATCAAATCCTTGCGTAATTGGTAGTGGTGCTACTGCAAGATCTGCTTTACTTGCTTTAAAAAATATGGGTACAAAACAAGTCATGCTTTGCGCTCGAAATGAAAATAAAATTTTAGAAATAATTGAATTAGCTGAAAAACTTGGACTAAGAGTGCAAAAAATAGATTGGGAACAAATCCCCAAAGCAATAGCGGCAACCACTGTAATTTCTACCTTGCCAAGTGGAGCGATGGATAAGTTTGCCGCGATGGGACCAGAGATTCCTGGAACTTTATTAGACATTGCTTACAGTCCTTGGCCATCAAAAGTTGCTTTGGAATGGATCTTTAGAAGAGGCTTTGTCGTCTCAGGTTTAGAAATGTTATTACATCAAGCTGCTATGCAGTTTGAATTGATGACTGGCAAAAAAGCCCCCTTAGCTCAGATGAGGCAGGCATTAAATAAGAACTGAGGATTAAATGTTAAATCAACAATTAATCCTTATTTTTTCCCTAATTTTTATTATTAGTTTAAGCTACATTGATTTTAGAAATCACATTTTGCCAAATAAATTGGTCTTTGCTTTCCTAATCTATTCCCTTATTTCAATCCCAGCAGCAAAAAATTTTAGTTTTGAAAGATTCTATTTTTCAATTCTTTATGCAAGTTTAGTTTTTCTTATCTATTTGTTGATATTTATTATTTCAAAAAATTCTTTTGGTTTTGGTGATGTTAAATATAGTTTCGTCATGTCAATTATTCCTTCATATTTTTTCGGCTTTTGGCCAAATTTAAATATTCATATTTATGCATTTTTAATCGCAGGTATCTATGCAGCTTTTCTGATATTTGTAAAAAAATATAAGAAAAATCATGTGATTGCATTTGGTCCCTTTATGTCTTGTTCATATTTTTTGTTTGTTGTGCTTAGCATCTAGGGTGTTGCAAATCTCAAAGTCAAAAGGATGAAACAATATATGTATGCTTCGATGGTTAACTGCGGGAGAATCACACGGGCAATCTTTGCTTGCCACAATTGAGGGACTTCCTGCGGGAATAAAAATTACTACGGCAAACATTCAGGATGAATTGGCTAGAAGACGACTTGGAATTGGTCGTGGTGCAAGACAAAAGTTTGAAAAAGATGAATTAGAAATTTTAGGTGGAGTAAGACACGGATTAACAATTGGAGCTCCCGTAGCTATAAAAATAAACAATTCTGAGTGGCCTAAATGGCAAGATGTAATGTCAGCAGATCCAATTGATGAAAATATTTTGAAAGATTTAGCAAGAAATGCACCACTTACAAAACCAAGACCAGGTCATGCTGATTTAGTGGGCATGCAGAAATATGGTTTTGAAGATGCAAGACCAGTTCTTGAAAGAGCTAGCGCAAGAGAAACAGCGGCAAGGGTCGCACTTGGATCTTTAGCGAAAAAATTTTTACAACAAGTTGCAAATGTTGAAGTCATAAGTCATGTGGTGCAACTTGGCACTGTTAAAACACCAGATGGAATCATTCCTGATAAGAATTCTTTAGCAAAAATTGATGATGATCCTGCAAGATGTTTTGATGAACAAACAAGCAAAAAAATGCAAGAAGAAGTTGAACTAGCTCATAAAGATGGTGACACTTTAGGCGGAGTGGTTGAGGTCGTAGTTTTTGATTTACCACCTGGTTTAGGTTCATATGTTCACCATGATCGTCGAATTGATGCAAGACTTGCTGCAGCTTTGATGGGAATTCAAGCAATTAAAGGTGTTGAAGTTGGAGATGGATTTTTAACAGCATCACGTCGAGGATCACAAGCTCATGATGAAATTGTTAACACCAAAGATGGAATTAAACGTTTGACACATCGCGCTGGTGGAACAGAAGGTGGAATGACAACGGGTGAGATATTAAGAGTAAGAGCAGCGATGAAACCAATTTCAACTGTGCCAAAAGCTCTACAAACAATTGATACAACAACTGGCGAAGCTTCCAAAGCACACAATCAAAGATCAGATGTATGCGCTGTTCCTGCGGCAGGAGTAATTGCTGAAGCTATGGTTGCTTTAGTTTTAGCTGATGCGATGTTAGAAAAATTTGGAGGAGATTCCATAGAGGAAACTTCTCGTAATTATAAAAATTATTTAACCAATTTAAAGGTTCGATAAATATGTCTCCACGTTTAATTTTCGTGGGGGCTCCCGGTTCAGGGAAAACAACCATAGGAAAAATTGTTGCCACAAAACTGGATTGTGAATTTGTGGACGTAGATCAAGAAATTGAAATGGACGAAAAAATAAGTATTTCAGAAATATTTGTCCAAAAAGGGGAAGCTTATTTTCGAGAACTTGAAAAGAAAAAAATTGCTTTATTGCTCAATGAATTTAACGGAGTTTTATCTTTAGGTGGGGGAGCAATCCTTGATGAAAAAACAAGAGAAGCTCTAGCTATTTCACCAGTTGTGTGGCTCAAAGTTTCTGCAACCGAAGCATCTTCAAGGGTCGGTATGGGAATTTCACGCCCAGTTTTAGTTGGCAATGTTAGATCAAAACTTGTAAAACTATTGGAAGAACGAACACCACTTTATGAAGAAGTGGCAGACTGGCAGATAGACACAACAGCAAAAAGTGTTGAAGAAGTAGTTTCGGAAATACTTCTACAAATTAGTGAGGTTTAATACTTATGAGTATCTATAAAACTATAACGGTTAATGCTGAACCTAATTATGACGTAGAAATTGGTACTGAAATTATTGAAAATATAGCTCTTAGAATTCCTGAGGGTGTAAATCAAATTGCCTTTATATTTCCAAGTAATGTTCAAAAAATCGTCAAAAGTCTAAAAAAAGCATTGAAAAATACTGAATGCAAGATAGTTGAAATTAAAGTACCTGACGCCGAATCTGCCAAAACTCTCAAAACATTGGATAAATGTTGGAATATTCTAGGCAAAAATAAATTTTCTCGGACCGATCTCATCATTGGTGTTGGCGGAGGTGCCACGACCGATCTAGCAGGATTTGTGGCAGCAACTTGGCTACGTGGAATTAAATTTATAAGTGTGCCTACATCACTACTAGGTATGGTCGATGCAGCAGTAGGTGGCAAAACTGGAATAAATTCATCAGCGGGAAAAAATCTAATTGGATCTTTTCATAATCCGATTTTTGTTTTATGTGATCTAAGTGTTTTAAAAACTTTAAAGAAACATGATTTCTTGACCGGAATGGCTGAAGTTATCAAATGTGGATTTATTGCTGATGAAGAAATTCTTAATATTATCGAAAAATATCCACAAGAGTGTAAAAGTTTTGATGGAATTGAAGTTCCAGAATTGGTCGCAAGAGCGATTAAAGTAAAAGCTGATGTAGTTGCGTCTGATTTCAAAGAAACTTCAAGCTCTAAAACTGGTCGAGAAATTCTTAACTATGGTCACACACTTGCCCATGCTATTGAAAAGAATGAAAACTATAAATGGCGTCACGGTGATGCCGTATCTGTTGGAATGATTTATGCGGCAGAACTTTCTTTAGCTTCAGGAAATCTTTCGGTAAAAAATGTACAAAGACACAAAGATATTTTGTCGAGTTTTGGATTGCCTACTAAATACAAAAAGAAGAATTTCAAGAAACTGATCGAAATAATGGCTATTGATAAAAAATCTAGAGCAGGTCGATTAAGATTTGTCATATTAGAAGACATCGCTAAACCAACCAGACTTGAAAATCCAAGTTTCAAAGTCTTGAATACTGCTTGGGAGAAGATTTCAAAATGAAGGTTTTAGTATTAAATGGACCAAACTTGCAAAGACTTGGAACTAGGGAACCAGAAATTTATGGTACCGATACTTTTGCAGATTTAAAAAAATCATGTGTTGAATTTGGTAAAGAACTTGGTTTTGAAATTGACTTTAGGCAAACAGATGATGAGGCAACAATAATTAAATGGCTCCACGAATCAGCAGATAACAAGAATCCAGTTGTAATAAATCCTGCTGCATTTACTCATTACAGTTATGCCATGCGTGATGCAGCTGCGATGAAAACAGCACCTTTAATCGAAGTGCATATTTCAAATCCAAATTCCCGAGAAGAATTTCGACACTTTTCAGTATTAGCAGGTGTTGCTGATGGCGCAATTGCAGGTTTTGGCATAAATAGTTACCACTTAGCTTTACAAGCGCTAAAAAAACTTATTAAATAAAATGCCTGATTATTTATCTAGGCGAAATAAATTAAGAAAATTATTTGAAGATTATGCCCAAGCAAGTGTTTTTTTTGACCAAGTAAGTATCAGATATTTAACAGGTTTTTCTGGATCAAATGCTGCACTTTTAGTTTCACAAGATGAAAAAAGTGATCTCTTGTTGACTGATTCTCGATACACAAAAAGAGCTGAGGTTGAAGCAACAGATATTGAGGCAAGAATTGATCGAAATTTTATAAAAAATATAAAAGAAATATTGGTGAAAGAAAAAATTAAAAATGTTGCTATTGATCCAAAACTCATTAATGTTGCAACAAGTGAATCTCTCACGAAAGATCTTGATATCAAATTAGTCAAATTTGAGGATTTTTTAAGTCCATTAAGAATGATCAAAGATGAATATGAGATAAAACAGATTAAAAAAGCTTGTGCAATAACTGCAGATACCCTTTGGTTTTTAATAAACGATTTAAGGCCGGGTATGACCGAAAAACAAATATCTCAATTACTGTTAGAAGGTTTTCTAAAACGAGGAGCAGATGGACTAGCTTTTGCATCAATTGTGGCAAGTGGAAAAAATTCTGCCACTCCACATCATGAGCCAACAAAAAAAGAAATTGAAAGAGGTGACATGGTCACCATAGATTGCGGAGCTCTTGTTAATGGTTATCACGCTGATATGACTCGAACAGTATTTATTGGATCATGCGCTGATTGGCAAAAAGATATCTATCTTGCAGTTATGAACTCGCAAAATCTTGGTCGAGAAAAACTTAAACCAGGAATAAGTGCCGAAGAAGTAGATCAAACTTGTCGAGAATATATTGAAAAAGCCAACTATGGACAATATTTTGTACATGGCACAGGACATGGAGTTGGACTTGAAATTCATGAGCCAATGTTTCTAGTCAAAGATGTTAAGACTAAACTTTCGGTAGGAAATTGTGTAACTGTTGAACCAGGAATTTATCTACCTGACAAAGGTGGAGTTCGCATAGAAGATACTTGCTTGGTTACTCAAACACAAGCAGAGGTTTTAACACCGGGTTCTCACGAGTTAATTTGTGTGGCTTAAAAGAAGTTAAATAGGAGAGATTTGTTGTGGCAACAACTAATGATTTAAAAAATGGAATGGTCCTAAATATTGATGGTCAATTGTGGAATGTAATTGATTTTCAGCACGTAAAACCTGGTAAAGGTGGCGCTTTTGTTCGCACCAAGTTAAAAAATATTTTAAGTGGAAAAGTTGTTGATCGAACCTTTAATGCTGGAGTAAAAGTTGATACTGCTCAAATAGATAAACGTGATATGCAATATCTATACCGCGATGGTGATTCTTGGGTATTTATGGACACATCTTCATATGACCAAATAACAATTAGTAATGACACTGTAGGAGATGCTGCAAATTACATGTTAGAAAACCAAGAGGTCATGGTTGCTATGCATGAAGGAAATCCTTTATATATAGAAATGCCAGCAAATGTGGAATTAACTATTGAATACACAGAACCAGGCTTGCAAGGCGATAGATCAAATGCTGGATCTAAATCAGCCCGTTTAGAAACTGGTTATGAAATTCAAGTTCCATTGTTTATAAACCAAGGTGAAAAAGTTCGCGTTGATACTCGTGACGGCTCATACCTTGGACGTGCCTAAAGAAAATTGAAATAAAAATGAGTGCACGATCAAAAGCTAGAAAGCGTGCCTTGGATGCAATTTTTCAAGCAGATCTAAATGAGGTAGCAATCGCTACACAATCTTTAGGCGAAGACGAAATTGATCAAGATTATGCAAATACAATCATTGAAGGAGTTAAGCAAAATCTGGTAAAAGTTGATGAGATGATTTCATCATCTCTCAAAAATTGGACAATTGATCGAATACCTAGAGTTGATCGAAATATATTGAGATTAGCTGTTTATGAATTACTTTTTCAAAAAGATGTGCCAGTAAATGTTGTTATTAGCGAAGCAGTGAATTTAGCTGAATCTTTATCAACAGATGATTCTGCATCATTTGTAAATGCCACACTTGCCACGATAAGTAAAAAACTTAACTAAAGTGTGCCCCGGGTGAGATTCGAACTCACACCGGTACGAGTTTGAGTCGTATGCCTCTGCCAGTTGGGCTACCGGGGCTTAAACTTTATAAATAATTGTGAAGTTAACTCTACGACACTTAAATTCATTTTGAATCTTTCGCCTAGGCTATAACCAAAGATATGAGTACAAAGTTGCGAGTAGTAGTTGCAGAAGATGAAGCCTTAATTCGTCTTGACTTAGTTGAAATGCTTAAAGAAGCAGGCTATGACGTCGTTGGTCAAGCAGGTGATGGGCAAAAAGCAATTGAGTTAACTGAGGAATTAAATCCCGATCTTGTTGTCATGGATATTAAAATGCCAAAACTAGATGGCATAAGTGCTGCAGAGAAAATTGCTGGGGCAAGGCTTGCTCCAGTTGTAATTCTCACAGCTTTTTCACAAAAAGATTTGGTTGAAAAAGCAAGAGATGCAGGAGCAATGGCTTATTTGACTAAACCTTTCACTATCAATGATTTGATGCCAGCAATAGAAGTTGCAGTTTCTAGATTTAGTGAATTGAAACAATTAGACAAAGAAATTACCGATTTACAAGAGCAATTAAAAGCTCGTAAAACAATTGAAAAAGCTAAAGGCTTATTAATGAAGCATTTAAAAATTACTGAACCTGAAGCTTTTAAATGGATGCAAAAAACTGCTATGGACAAAAGACGATCAATGGTTGATGTTGCAAATCTTGTGCTAGAGGAATATCAAAACCGCTAATTAGCGGTTCCAAAAAGACGATCTCCTGCATCACCTAGACCAGGAACGATATAACCAACTTCATTTAATTTTTCATCTAATCCTGCACACACAACTGTTACTTTTACATCTTTTCCAAATGCTGATTCAACTTTTTTTAACCCTTCAGGAGCTGCTATTAAACAAATAGCAATCACTTCTTTTGCGCCACGATCTATAAGTAATTTTATTGCTGAAACCAGGGTGCCCCCTGTAGCAAGCATTGGATCTAAAACAAAAACTTGTCTGTTCTTTATTTCTCCAGGAATTCTTTCAGCGTAAGTACTTGGTTGTAATGTTTCCTCATTTCGAACCATTCCTAAGAAACCAACTTCTGCTGAAGGTAAAATTTTCATCATTCCTTCTAACATTCCTAATCCTGCGCGCAAAATTGGAACAACTAATGGTTTTGGTTCAGAAATTTCGTATCCTTTAGTTTTTGTTATCGGGGTTTCAACTATTTTTTCTTTCACATTCAAATGTCTTGTTGCCTCGTATGAAAGAAGTGTGACAAGTTCTTCAACTAGATTTCGAAAAATAAGTGAGTCTGTGTTTTTGTCTCTTAAAAGAGTTAGCTTGGCTGCAACAAGGGGATGATTAATTATTACCGTTTCCATGAGAAAGAGACTATCTATATAGATGCGTTCGTGGGGCAATTGTGGCTTATGGTGTCTGGGGTCACAGCCGAAAGTGAACAAAAAGTGAACCTCAGGTATTCTCGAAAGACACACA
>CAXBQJ010000033.1:0-8881 GCA_963977775.1 uncultured bacterium | reverse complement strand
GATCAGTAACACCATCAAGAATTACTACTAAAGGTGTTTTTGTTTCTTTTGCTAAAACTTCTGCTAATTGCCTATATTTATAGGCTGTTACAGCAAGTGCTACCCCTTGGTGATTGTGATTATTTGTTAATCGATCTAATTCTTTTCGATCAACTTCTAAAACAGATAAATTCTTATTTCCAGCAAGAGTTAAAATTTGCCTTAAACGATCATCGATATCTACTCCAGAGGCAATTCTTAAAATCGCAGCATCAACGTTTTCTTTTAATGCTTCAAGAACAGGGTTTCTTCCCAAAATAAAATCAGAGGCAGGACGTTTTTCATTATCTGCATAGTTTTTTCTTTGATACTGCATACTTCTAGTTTTCTTAGGATTTTTATTTTTTCGATCTTGATAATTAACGTGGGAAACTCTATCTTTTGCTTTAGGGGTTGGCCCTTTACCTTTTAGAGCTTTTCTGCGTTTACCACCTGAACCAATTCTTCTTTTCCCACTTGAGTTTTTAAATCCCATAATTATTTGGCTTCTTTATCAATTGACCATCGGGAACCTTGATTTGTATCTTCAATCAAAATTCCTGCATTTTTTAAAGCATCACGCATCGAATCAGCAAGAGCAAAATTTTTAGTGGCTCTTGCCTCATTTCTTTGCTTCAAAATTTCTTGCACCAATTTATCTAGGGCCTCTGTTGATAAATCTTGCTTGTTATTCCATGTCAAACTAAGTGGATCCAAACCTAGAATCTCAAGCATACTTCTTACTTGATTAAGAATTAACTCTAAATTTTTGTCAGCACTTGCTAATGCACTATTTCCTTTAGTGACGTATTCATGAATTATTGAAATTGCAAGTGGAGTAGCAAGATCATCTTCAATCGCAGCCACAAATTCTTGAGGAAGTTCAAATTTAAATGAATTGTTATTAATTTTTTCATTTGCTCTCAAAACAAATTGTTCAATTCTTGAAAAAGCTGTGGAAGCTTCTGATAAAGCTTGGTCAGAAAATTCTAAATTACTTCTGTAGTGTGCAGCTAATAAATAAAATCTGACATCAATTGCTCTAAATCTTGTTAAAACTTCATTTACTTTTAGTGAATTTCCTAAACTTTTACTCATTTTTTCACCACTTTGAGTAACCCAATAATTGTGGATCCAAAAATTAGCAAAATTATTTCCTGAAGCTTTTGATTGAGCAATTTCATTTTCGTGATGCGGAAACTGTAAATCTAATCCACCACCATGAATATCAAATTCTTGACCTAAATAAGTTTTTGACATTGCAGAACATTCAATATGCCAACCTGGTCTTCCAGGTCCCCAAGGTGAATCCCAAAAAGGTTCTCCGACTTTAGATTTTTTCCATAGGGCAAAATCATGTGGTTCTTTTTTCCCTTTGTCAGGATCTTGAGCAACAAGCATTTCATCTATTTTTTGTCCAGATAATTTTCCATATTCTTTAAAAGCTTTAACTGAAAACCAAACAGAACCTTCAGCAACGTATGCATAGTTTTTATCAATCAATGTTTGAATCATTTCCAACATCTGTGGAATATGACCAGTTGCTCTTGGTTCAATTGTGGGACTTATGTTTCCTAGATCAAGATATGCTTTGCTGAATTCTTTTTCATATTTTGATGCTAATTCCCACCAAGAAATATCTTCATGTCCAGCATTGTGGATAATTTTGTCGTCTATATCTGTCACGTTTCTAACAAAAATAACTTTAAATTTATTTAATTCAAAATATCTTCTTAAAAGATCAAAAATTAATGTTGATCTCATGTGTCCGATATGGGGAGAGCCTTGAACTGTTGCCCCACACAAATACATTGAAACTTCGTTTTTCTTTAAAGGTTGGAATTTCCTAATTTCTCTGGAATAAGAGTCATAGAGTTTCATGAGTTGTTTTATTCTAATGGACTCTTATTTTAAAAATTTTTCAAATTATTAACGAGTGATTAAAGCATTAGCAATTGCTGCTAATCCTTCACCTCTACCCGTTAAACCCAAACCATCAGTTGTTGTAGCTCCCAATGAAACTGGAGCTCCAACTGCTTTACTTAACACTTGTTCTGCTTCTACTCTTCGAGTTCCAATTTTAGGATTGTTTCCAATTAATTGCACAGAAATATTTTCTATTTTCCAACCACTTTCCAAGACAATTTTTGCAGCCGCACCAAGTAATTTCACTCCGCTTGCGTTTTTCCATTCAGGTTTATCAGTTCCAAAATTTGAACCTAAATCTCCTAAATTTGCTGCTGAAAGTAATGCATCTGCACAGGCGTGGGCAACAACATCTCCATCAGAATGTCCCGCTAAACCAATTTCATTTGGCCAAAATAATCCTGCAACGTGTAATTCTCTTCCATTTTCAAATGGATGAACATCTACACCAATTCCTACTCTATTAGTCATTTTGAAATCTTTCTATTAAAAAAATCTATTGCTAATTCCAAATCAAATGCTGTTGTTATTTTGAATGATTCCACAGAACCTTCAACTGTTGTGACAGAAATGCCTGCAAGTTCAGCAAGCCCTGCGTCATCAGTTGTTGGTTTCAAATCTGATGTCGCATAAATTTCTGAAAGTACTTCGCGAGCAAAGCCTTGTGGTGTTTGGACTGCTTTTAATTTTGCTCTATCAAGGGTATTAACTACTTTGCTATTTTCTACTGCCTTTATTGTGTCAGAAACTGGTATTACTGGAATTACTACTTTTGCACCTTGATCTAGTTTTTCAATAACATTTTCAAATACTTGTTTAGGAACAAATGGTCTTGCCGCATCGTGTACTAAAACAAAACGGTCTAGTTGATCTAAAACTAATAAAGAATTTTTTACAGAATCAGTTCTGGTTTCGCCACCCTCAACAACATCAAAAGGTATTTTTCGACCAACTTCTCTAATTGCTCTATCTATATGACTTAAAGATTCCTCTTTGAAGTTAGAAGGAGCAGCAACTATTAAGTGTCCAACTCTTTCTATTTCCAACACTCTTTTAATTGAAAGAGAAAGAAGGGACCAGTTTTTTATTGCAACAAATGCTTTTGGCTGATTTAAACCTAAGCGTTCCCCTAAGCCTGCAGCTGGGATAACAACACAGACATCGGCGGTTGCGCTCACTTGAAGAAACTTTTTAGGAAGCTAAAACCTCGTCGAGCAATGCTTCAGCATTTACTTCATTAGTTCTTTCGGCTAAAGCTAATTCGCTCACGAGAATTTGGCGAGCTTTGGCAAGCATTCTTTTTTCACCAGCTGATAAACCTCTGTCTTGATCTCTTCTCCAAAGATCACGCACTACTTCAGCAACTTTCATGACGTCACCTGAAGCTAATTTTTCTAAATTTGCTTTATATCTTCTTGACCAATTTGTTGGTTCTTCTGTATATGGTTGACGCAAAACATCAAAAACTCTTTCAAGTCCCTCAGCATTTACAACGTCTCTTACTCCAACTAATTCAACATTATCTGCTGGAACTCTTACAGTTAAATCACCTTGTTTAACTCTTAAAACTAAATATTTTCTTTCTACACCTTTTATATTTCTTGATTCGATTGCTTCGATTATTGCTGCGCCGTGATGAGGATAAACAACTGTTTCGCCAACTTTAAAGGACATTTAATAAAAACCTTTCGTAAGTTCTACTATTCTACCAGCCCAATACTCAACAGGCTCATTCACCTCATGTTCGGTAGAATTGAAATATTATGCGTGCTTACAAAAGATTAATTTCAGCTATTGCAGTTTTACTTTTTATGTCAGGTTGTGCAGCTGGACCAAATGCAACAACAAAAATGCAAGGACCATCAGGTAGTGGTGATTATGCACGCATTGGTGAAATTTATATTCAAAACGTTGTTATTGTAAAAGGTGAAGAAAATATCGGAACTGTTGTTGCCACAATTATTAATGACTCAATTGAAGATGATCAATTAGTTAGTGTTTCCGTGGATAATCCTGCACCAAAATCTGTGATATTTAGTCCTGCAAATGAAATAAATATTCCCGCTAAAAAATTTGTAACTTTAGGGGTTAAAGCTGATTCACCACACGTAGATCTAATTGAATTTAGTCCAAGACAATCAAGTTTTGTAAAGATTACTTTTGTATTTAAAAAAGCAGGAATTGTTGATCAAGTAGTTTTGGTCAAACCAAATACTGGAATTTATGAAGGCATAACTCCACTTGCTTCTGCCCCCAAATCTGCTGCTCTTGAGGGTCGAGAAATTATTGCTGGTTCCTTAAAAGAGGTAAGTATTACTGTTTTAAATGGAACAAGACGAGCTGGCTTTGCGCGATCAACTGCGGATTCATTACAACTTCAAGGCATGAAAATTGTGGAAGTAGCAGATGCTTCAAATAAAGACACCGCACAAACTCAAATTGTTTATGCCCCAGGATTTGAAGCAAAAGCTCAATCCTTAGCCAAGCTAATATCAGTGGGTGTATTAGCTGAGGATCCTAATTTGAAAACCTCAAACTTAGTTTTAACTTTAGGTAACGATGCACCATTTAACTTATAGGAAAAATTTTGTCTAATTTAAATCAAATTGCTCTATTATCAGTTCATACCTCTCCCCTTGATCAACCTGGAGTTGGAGATGCGGGTGGACTTAATGTTTATGTCGTTGAAACATCAAAAAGACTTGCTGATTTAGGAATCAAGGTAGATATTTTTACAAGAAGAACTTCCAGCAAATTAAAAAATGAAACAGAACTTTATGACGGAGTGATAGTTAAACAATTAACAGCTGGACCATTTGAGGGATTAGCTAAACAAAGTTTGCCTTCACAGCTTTGTGCATTAAGTGCTGGAGTTTTAAGAGAAGAAGCAAGACAAAATGAAGGACACTATCAATTAATACATTCGCATTATTGGTTAAGTGGACAAGTTGGTTGGGTTGCATCTGAAAGATGGAAAGTTCCTTTAGTCCACACAATGCACACTATGGCCAAAGTTAAAAATTCAACTCTTGCATTAGGTGATATTGCAGAACCTGCTGAAAGAGAAATCGGTGAGCAACAAGTAGTTGATGCCGCAACACAATTAATTGCTAATACTGAAGCTGAAGCAAATGATTTAATTAATCTTTATTTTGCAGATAAAAATTCAGTTAATGTAGTTAACCCAGGTGTTGATTTAGAGTTATTTAATATTGGTGATCAAAGTAATGCTAGAAAAGAATTAGGTCTTCCACAAGATTCAATAGTCTTTACATTTGTTGGAAGAGTTCAACCATTAAAAGCTCCTGATGTCTTAATTAAAGCTGCGTATCAATTTATTTTGGATTACCCAGAATTAAAAAATAAAGTTCGCATTGTTATTTGTGGTGGTCTTTCAGGCTCTGGCCTTGATCATCCTGACTCACTTGTGCAACTTGTTAAAGAATTAAATATTCAAGAACATGTAATTTTCTTGCCTCCTTCAACAAGAGAAAAACTTGCAACTTTATATAAAGCTTCAACATTGGTTGCAGTTCCTTCTTATTCAGAATCATTTGGTTTAGTTGCCGTAGAAGCCCAAGCTTGTGGCACACCAGTTATTGCCACAAATGTTGGAGGTTTGAAAACAGTAGTAGCAGATAATGTCAGTGGATTATTAGTTAATGGCCATGATTCAAGAACTTGGTCGCAAGCTATTGCTCAAATTGCATTAGATGAAAAACTTCTTGCCCACTTAAAAGTTGGTGCAAGAAATCACGCTTCAAAATTTAGTTGGGATAAAACTGTTTCAGGATTAATTAAAGTTTATGAAAAAGCTTTAGTGTCAAAACCTAAATCAATCAGAAATCTAAAAGCTATTTAAATGTCAAAAGAATATAAATTAATCCTTCTTCGCCATGGGGAAAGCCAATGGAATGCTCTCAATCTTTTTACTGGTTGGGTTGATGTTGATTTAAGTGAAAAAGGTGTATCAGAAGCTAAACGAGGTGGACAACTTTTAAAAGAAAAGAACCTAATTCCGGATTCTCTTCACACTTCTGTGTTAAATCGAGCCATAAACACTGCAGATTTAGCATTAAATGAAGCTGGAATAAAAAATATTCCAACAAAAAGATCATGGCGTTTAAATGAAAGACACTATGGCGCATTGCAAGGTTTAAATAAAAAAGACACATTAGATAAATATGGTGAAGAACAATTCATGTTATGGCGCAGATCATTTGATGTTCCACCTCCTCCAATAGATCCAAACGATAAATACGCCCAAAATAAAGACCCAAAATATTCTGGACTTTCACAAAGTGAAATTCCTTTAACTGAATGCCTCAAAGATGTGGTGACAAGAGTAATTCCATATTGGAATGAAAATATTGTTCCAGAATTAAAGAATGGAAAAACCGTTTTAATCGTAGCCCATGGAAACTCTTTAAGAGCTTTAATTAAATATTTAGAAAACATCAGTGATGAAGATATAGCAAAATTGAATTTACCCACAGGTATTCCACTTCTTTATAAATTGGATGAAAATTTTAAACCAATAAATAAAGGTGGAGAATACTTAGATCCTCAAGCAGCTAAAGCTGCTATTGATGCTGTAGCAAATCAGGGCAAAAAATAATTATTTTCTAAATTCATTTAATCTTGGTCTTTGGTCAACCAAGTAAACAATAGAAAGAATTAATCCCACAATTTGTAATAAACCATAATTTGAAGAACCCATAGTCACTGATAAAAATTGAGAAAATACAGAAATTCCTAGGAGTGCAACCCAAAATATTTTAGATTGACGTCCTACTGCATCGTAAAAAGCTTTTTTCTGAGTCGCAGCATCAACAAATGCCCACATTTTTACTGCTACAAATAAATAACCCAAAACAACATTTACAGTTTCCATATTCATTGGCATTTTATTTACTCCTAAATAGTTACTGCCTGTAAATAGCCGACAGTTTTTCCTCCACCTAATACTTCTGTTTTTTCTAAATTACTTAGTTTTTTTAGAATATCTTGACCAACACCCCAATATTTCAAAACAGAAAATACAAAAGTTGCTCTTGGTCTCATAGATCCATCTTGAAATTTAACTGCAAATGCTCTGCCGTCTGCTAAAGCTCCGACATGTACTCCTTCGGCTCCTTCTTTTGTAAAAAAACCTGGAACATTTTGCATAAATTGTGCAACATCTCTATTTGATCCTGAATTATAAATTGGATATTTTCTAGCAGCATCAGCAACTTTTCTTTCTGCTTTATTTCCCTCTGCTAAAACTGCATTTCTTGCCATGCGAGCTAATCCAATTAATGAAATCGCATGTAATGGTGCTCCACAACCATCAACACTAGATTTTGTAATTTCTTCCTGACAAAGTTCTTCAATCGTCTCAATAACTTTTTTTTGCAAAGGGTGATCAATTTTTAAATAATCTTTTGTCGACCAATTGTTGGCAACACAAGCTGAAAGCATGCCAGCATGTTTTCCTGAACAATTCATAGTTACTGATTCAGGTTTATTTCCTTTAGCTAAATATTCAATTTGAATTTTAGGATCTAGTGGTAAATCTGGTGGACATTGCAAATCAGTTTCACTCAAACCAATATTTTCAAGCATTTTCTTGACTAATTTTGTGTGTAAATCTTCCCCACTATGGGACGCGCAGGAAATTGCAAGAGTTTCATTTTCTAATTTAGCGCCAACTTTTAACATTGCGGTTGCTTGAGCAAGTTTAATTGCACTTCGAGGATAAATTATTTCATTTTCATTTCCAAATACTTTTTCAACTTCGCCTTTTTGATTTAGTAAAACTGCATGTCCCCGATGAATTGATTCAACTAAACCATCTCTGGTCATTTCCACCAATATTGGAGCTATTGTCATTGGCTTACAACTATTTCTTGAATAGTTGCAGGAATATCATCAACTGCAACATTTAATAAGACTTGAGTTTTAGCTTTGATAATTCCTAGCGCTATCGGGCCTAATTCAAAATGTTGAGCACTTGAACCAACTTGTCCAACTTCTTGTCCATCTATAATTATTGAACTTTTTTCTTTAGGTAATCTATTTTGACTTCCATCTAAATGTAATAAAACTAGTTTTCTAGGAGGTTTTCCTAAATTATGAACTCGAGCGATAGTTTCTTGCCCTCGGTAGCAACCTTTTTCCAAATGAACAGCATTACCAATTAATCCAATTTCATGAGGAATTGTTCGATGATCTGCATCGACAATAATGCGAGGAACTCCCGCTGCAATTCTTAATGCTTCTAAAGCCCATGTTCCAGCTAAATTTTTACAACTTAATAAGTAATTTTCCAATTCATTTCTAGAAATTAAAATTTCTCTCCCACTGAATTTCTCTGGACGTTTTGGAACATATTTATTGGGATCTCCCCCAGCACTAAAACCTGCATTTTTAATTGGTTCTCCTTGAAAATTTTCAGGGGTTAACCAAGTGGGAAATTTTTCATGAATTTTTCTAATCGGTTCAAAAACAGTTGCTAAATTTTTTGATTCATCTATTATTTGAACTTTTGATAAAAAAACCATTTTATTTAAGAATTCTAAAATTGATTGCGTAGATTTATTCTCAACAATTAAATATATTGTTTCTTTCTCATTTATAACATGCAGTTCATGTTCAATGTGTCCATTTGGACTTAAAAGAAGTGAAAGAGTTGATTCTTTATCATTCATTCGTTCAATATGTTGAGATGTTAATGAATGAAGAAAAGATTTTCTATCATCTCCAAGAATTTTTATTACGCCCCGATTTGAAATATCAACACAAGCTTCACCTTGAATTAAATATTTTTGTTCCCTTAATGGGTCTCCGTAATGCCAGGCAACATCTTGATCAATGAAATTTTCTGGAGGCCTTACTTGATTATCAACCTTTAAAGATTTAGTGTTCATGATCCGTTACTACGTTTCCCTCGTCG
>CAXBQJ010000032.1:0-8897 GCA_963977775.1 uncultured bacterium | reverse complement strand
CATGATCAAAGCAGGAATTATTGATCCAGCAAAAGTAACTCGTTCTGCACTACAAAATGCTGCATCAATTGCTGCGTTGTTCTTAACAACAGAAGCAGTTGTGGCAGATAAACCTGAAAAGACTCCAGCTGCACCAGCAATGCCAGATGGTGGCGCAGGAATGGACTTCTAAAGAAGTTACAAATTTGAAAGGCCCGAGGAAAATCTCGGGCCTTTTTTACATTATGAAACAAATATTTTTACTTACTTGAATAATTTAACTTTTAAGTGAAGAATTACCCAAGAATCAAAGGAGATTTATAAATGGGTGAAACTGCTGTCAAAATAAGTGATTTTGGAATATCTGAAGAATTTGGTTACATGCAAAATGTTGATCCCGTGAAAACTTTGCCAGCAGGAAATGAAGCTTGGGATGAAATGGGTAAAAATCTTCCTAAGTATTTAATGTCAACAGATTTTAGAAAAAAAGTAAAAGAACTTCCACCATTTAATATGCAAACTTTAAAAACTGAAGGAGATATTAGAAGAGCAATGCTTGTTCTTTCTTATATTGGTATGGCATATCAATGGTCAGATAATAATCCTGCTTATGTATTACCAGAACGTTTAGCAAAACCTTGGTTTGAAGTTGGAAAACTTGTGGGCAGACCACCGATACTTTCCTATGCTTCATATTCCATAGATAACTGGTATCGATTAGATAAAAATGGACCAATTGAATGCGGAAATATTGCACTTTTGCAATGTTTCTTAGGTGGACAAGATGAAGAATGGTTCATTTTGATTCACATTGATATTGAGAAAAAAGCCGGTAAAGCTTTAAAAGCCATTGAAGAGGCTCAAACAGCAGTTGTTAAAAACAATCTTGAAGATTTAGAAAAAGCATTAACAAAAATGCGTGATTCCATAAAAGCAATGTATGACGTTTTAGCTCGAATGCCAGAAAAATGTGATCCATACGTTTATTTTCATAGAGTCAGACCATACATTTTTGGTTGGAAAAATAATCCAGCATTACCAGATGGTGTTATTTATGAAGGTGTCGATGAATATCAAGGTAAGGGTCAAAAGTTTAGAGGTGAAACTGGCGCTCAAAGTGCGATAGTTCCAGCACTTGATGGAGTTTTAGGAATTGAACATGAAAGAGATGAATTAAGAGATTATTTGATGGAAATGCGTCAATACATGCCACCTACACATGTGAAATTCATTGAAACAGTTGAACAAGGGCCAAGTGTGAGAAATTTTGTCTTACAACAAAAAAATAATAATGTGACAAATTTATTTAATGAGTGTGTTTCTTTGGTTGCTGACTTCAGAGCACTTCATTTGGAATATGCTGGAACATACATTCATGCTCAAGCTCAAAAAACGCCAGGAAATCCATCAGCTATTGGCACAGGTGGAACACCTTTTATGATTTATTTGAGAAAACACAGAGATGAAACCAGAAACCAACCAGTGAAATAGGAAAAATGATTACAAACATTAATTGGATTGCAGTATTACTTGCAACAGTCGTTAGTTTTATAAGTGGATTTGTTTGGTTTGGTCCAAAAACTTTTTATCCAGTTTGGTGGAAAGCAATGGGTAAATCCAGTAAAGAAGAGCCTGGTTCAAATCAAAATATGGGTCTAGTTTTTGGAAGTATTGTTGTAGCTTTATTCATTCAAGCTTTATTTCTATTTATTATTTTGGATTGGTATAGCGCAAAAAATGGAAGTTTGAATGCAATAAGTGGTGGACTTGCAGGATTATTTGTTGGTATTGGTGTGGCAGCAGCAACTGCATTAAGTCATCGATTAATGGCAGGACATGGTTTTAAGGTTTGGATAATTGAAGTTGGAAACGACGTTTTAAACTTTTTCTTAATGGGACTAATTATCGGAGCTTTAATTTAATGCCAACTAAATTTGATCAATCAGATCCAATGTATGAAAAAATTATGGCAACTCATGATGCAGCTGTTGCTGCAGGATTAACCGAGTATAAAGATCCTAAAACTGGATTTTCAGTGATGACAGAGCCCTTTTTAAAATCAAAAGGTTTCTGCTGCAAATCAAATTGCAGACATTGTCCTTATCCAAATTAAAGAACTGAGATTTCTTCAAGTTTCTTTTTTAAATCAAGATCTGAAGGTTCAACTAAAAAAGTACCATCAGAAAATGTAATTACTGGGATTGATTGTTTCCCACAAATTTCAATTGCTTTTTCTTTTCCTTTTTCATCGTTTTCCACATCAATGTAGGTATAGGAAACTTTATTTTGTTCTAAAAATCTTTTTGATCTTCTGCAATCCCCACACCATTCTGCTCCATACATGACGACTTTATTTTCACTCATTTTTTCCTCTTTCAAATAATGCGAGTCAAGGTTGCAAAACTATCTTTCTTTTTAGTCTAATAGGAAACATGATGGGTGATCCTGGACCTTGTCCTGCTTGCGAAACTTGTGACTTAGAAAGACGCGGTGGAAAAGATATTTGTCCAAAATGTTTTTATATTCAGCCATGTTGTGATGGCGGATACTGCGAATAAATTATCTTTTTTTACCTGGCAAAATTTTATCAATTGCAAAATAAACCATAAAAATAATTAATCCGAAAAGTAAAGTAAATCCAACTCCAGTTAGCGCTCCTTGATAACCAAGATCTGCCGCATTTATAAATCCATATGGGTATTGATTAATAAAATAACCTCTTATGAATGTATAGATTGCATAAATAATTGGTATTAATAATGCTCTTCTAATTATTTTCCAACTAAACCATTTTCTTGGCCCAAACAGAATCCACACCACAATTGTTAATGGTGGAGTGATGTAGTGCAGCAAATAATTTGTGTAGATATTCCAGCTTTGAGGATTAGCATCTGGTGCCAAAATTAAAATGTAAACAATACAAGTGACAGTAATCATCATTAAACTTGCAACTCTTAATACTTTTAACCAAGTTTTATTATTATTTGGATTTCTATAAATTAAATAAGTTGTAAAAGCAACCAAGAAATTACTCCAAATTGTGAAGTAACTTAAATTATCGATAATTCTTGGTAATGCCCCAGCCATTCCATCAGCATGACCACCAAAAGACGTTGGTCCCTCTTGAGGTGTGATCACAATGCCAAAAGCGTCAATAGTCAGCGAGCCAAGAGCGCCAAGCCATGCCACTATGGAATTAAGGCCAAATGCAAAACGGGAGATTGATCTCATGAGAAGAATGTTAGTACTAAGTGGAGTATTAATTGCACTTATTGTTACTGCCTGTTCAACTCCAACCACAAATTCAACACAAGTAGAGGAAAGTTCTTCTCCAACACCAACAATTACTAAAGAAATCAATCCAGTTTCACTAGAGGCTTTAAGTCAAAAAGAATTTATTGGGAAAGATTTAAAATTAGAAAAAATTTTAGGTGAAAATTCCAAATTCACAAGATATTACATAACTTACAAATCTAATGATTTATTGATTTCAGGGATCATGAATGTGCCAAAAGGGGAAGGTCCATTTCCAACTTTAGTGTTAGCTCACGGATACATTGATCCAGAAATTTATACCACAGGAAGAGGCCTAGCAAGAGAACAAAAATATTTAGCTGAAAGAGGTTATGTCGTTTTACACACCGATTACAGAAATCATGCTGGGTCAGATAAAGATCCAAATAGTGACATAAATTTTAGACTTGGATACACAGAAGATGTAATAAATGCTGCATTAGCTTTAAAAAATTCTAGTTTTGAATTTGTGGATAAAAATAGAATTGGATTATTAGGTAGGTCTATGGGTGGAGGCATTGCATTTAATTCTATGGTTGTAAAACCTGGATTATTTGATGCTTATGTTGTTTTTGCTCCTACTAGTTCAAATGTAGTTGATAATTTTAATCGTTGGACCAAAATGAATTTTGAGATTGTTGATCAAATTCAAAAAACTTATGGTTTACCTGATGAAAATCCAGAATTTTGGAATGCAATTTCTGCAATAAATTATTTTGATCGAGTCAGTGAACCAGTTTTAATTTTGCATGGCACAAATGATGAATCTTGTGACATCAGATGGTCAGAAACCACCACAAAAGCTCTGCAAGATGCCGGTAAAACTGTGGAATTTATTAAATATGAAGGAGAAAGACATGCTTTTTCACCTCGTTGGCAAGATTCTATGGAAGAAACGACTAGATTTTTTGAAACTTATTTAAAAAGTTAATTCTTATTTTTACCTAAAGCAATTGCCACAACATAAAGAGTTGAAAAAATAAATCCAATAATGGCATAAATTATTCTTCCTAAATTTGCATCACCTGGGGCAAGTAATGTCACAATTCCTAGGGCAAGAGAAACAAGTGACATTAAAATAGCAAAACTTTTAACAACATGATTTGAAGAATTAGACCTTACAACGATCATCAAATAGCCCAAGGGCAATAAAACAATTCCAGTCATTCTTAAACTCCAAAAAGCATCTTCGCCATTTATTCCAATAAATTGTCCAAATAAATCGGGCCGAGAGATAAGGGCAATCGCTGAAGCTATAAAAACTGAACCACCAGCAAGCATTACTTGGCGAATTCTGTATTCACCTAAATTATTCATATATCTAAGTTTAATTGTTTATTTATTAATTTCTTGCAGTTTCAGCAAAGAGCACTCCGATTAAAACCATAATTCCACCAATAATTTGAATCATGACTAAAGTTTCACCCAATAAAATAAGAGCGACCAGTGAAGCAAGAACTGGTTCTAGTAAGCCAAAAACTGATGCTTTTTTCGAGTCAATAAATTTAAAAGCAATGAAATATAGCCAGAATGGCAAAACTGTTCCCATAAAAACAATCCAAAAAACAATTACTCCTAAAGGAACACTTGCCACATTGTGAGGTAATTCAATTTGATTACCCAAAATGTTCCATGGAATAGTTGTCCAAGGTTGAGCAAAAAACCAAAATATTGCGCCAACACCCATTGCTAAAGTAGTTAAAGAAATTGCACTTCTTTTTGAAACTAAAAATTCTCCACCTATGTAATAAATCGCTAAAGCAACTGCAGCACCAAACGCACTTAAAACACCAAAACCATCAAGTTTAGATCCAGTCCAGACTTGAGTTATAAACGATAAACCAAGAATTGCAAGAAATAAAGAAAACCAAACTCGAGCACTAACTTGTCTTTTCAAAACGAATCTTAAATAAAGTGCAACCATTATGGGAGCAGTAAATTCAATAATTAATGCAACTCCAACTTCAATTCTTTTTATAGCGACAAAATATAAAAATTGAGTCATGGCAACTCCAAAAAATCCATATCCGATTAAGGGTAATATTTCTTTTTTTGTTACCTTTAATTCCTTTCTTGCGACAAATAGAGATGCTATTAAAAGTATTAGAAATGCTCCTTCAATTCGAAGAGCTGAAAGTTGCGAAGAAGACAAGCCATTAATTAATGCAAATTTTGCAACAGGTCCATTAATAGCAAAACAAAATAAGCCAAGTGTCATTAATAAATATCCAGTCGCCTGGTTTGACGAAGTTTTAGTGGTCAATTAAATAATCCCTAATTTTTTACAAGCACTTAACAATACTTTTTTATCATCTTCGTAAGTAAGTATTTTTAGTGTTTGTTTATAGTTTTTCCACACTAGTTTATCTACTTCAATATTTCTCTTAAACTTTGCATCTTTTGCAATGGAGGCAAGCCAATAATGAACGATTTTCTCTTTACCTTTCGAGTTATATTTCCTGCTCGGTAATTTGGATTCAAGTTCAACAACTAATCCTGTTTCTTCAAAAGTTTCTCTTATTGCCGCTTTTCTTAAAGTCTCATTTTTATCTAGCTTTCCTTTGGGAAAAGTCCAATCTTTTCTATGAGGCCTATGAATAACTGCAAATAAATAATCTTTTTTATATTTATAAACTACTGTTCCAGCAGCAACTATTTCAAATTTTTTTAATTTGATTTGTATAACCTATCCAATCCCCAAGAACTAAAACCTAATTTAACATAAAGTTCAATTGCATTTTTATTATTTGAATCAACATAAAGCATCGCTGAATCTAATCCAGATCTTCTTAAATAATTTAATCCCCAAAGAGTTAGTTGTTTACCCAAACCTTGAGCTTGATATTCAGGATCTACTCCTAATACATAGATTTCACCAATTGGTTCATGTCCATGGGAATGATGAGTATGCCCATCATAAATTTCATGTTTATGATCTTGACCATGAATTTTTGTCCAACAAAATCCAATTAATTTCTCATTTTCTTCAAGGAGTACAAAACCATTTTGGTCAAACCAGTTTTCTTTGATTCTTAGTTCAAGTGATTTTGTGGTCCATGATGCTTGGTCAGGTAAATCTTTAAAGCTTTTTCTGTTAAGCGATATAAAATTTTCTGCATCTTTTTTAAAATCAAAATTTCTTAAAGAAAATTTGTTATTAAAACTAAAGTTTTCTATTTGGGAAAATAAAGATCTACGCATTTGTAAAATATTTCGTACAGGTTTAAATCCCATTTTGATTGCGAATTCTTTACCTACTTCAGTATCACCGTGAGACCAAAGTCTTAAGGGTTGATTATTTATTTCATTTTTCATCATTTGCAGGATGCTTGTAGCTACGCCTTTTTTTCTACTATTTGGATCGACAACAATTTCGCCACTAGGGCCAGAAACTAGATCTGTTGAGTCAAGATGTCCATAACCAAGAATTTTGCTATTTTCATCCTCTGCAATTAAATGGGTAACAGGTCTATCGCCACCACTTCTCAGATGCAATTCAACGTGTTCTGAAAAAGGTCTTGCACCATCAATTTCACTTGCTTTTATAACAATATTTAGAATTTGTTCAATTTGGAAATTAGTTAATTCTTTTAATACCAACACCTTATGCATTGGTGTTACCCATTTATCCGGTTATTTACATCCTCATCAACTTCAGTTGAATCATTCAATTCTTTATTAGATACAAATCTGTAACCAACATTTCTTAAAGTGCCAATAAAGTTTTCATATTCAGGACCAAGTTTTGCTCTTAGTCTTCTCACATGAACATCAACTGTTCTAGTGCCACCAAAATAATCAAAACCCCAAACTTCTTGCAAAAGTTGTTGACGACTAAAAACTCTTCCTGGATGTTGAGCTAAAAATTTTAATAATTCAAATTCTTTAAAAGTTAAATCAATTAATTGACCCTTAATTTTTACTGAATATGCTGACTCATCAATTACCAAATCACCACGTTCGATTTCAGGATTTAATTCATCATCTGATCCTTTAAGTCTTGCAATAACTAAACGAATTCTGGCATCAACTTCAGCAGGACCTGCATTTTCTAAAATTACTTCATCGATACCCCAATCTGAAGTAATAGCAATTAATCCACCTTCAGTGGTAATTGCAATCAAAGGAGCAGTTATCCCAGTTGTACGAATTAATCTGCATAAACTTTTTGCAGCTGGTAAATCTTTTCTGGCATCGACAAGAACCGCGTCACATAAAGGAGCATTGATTAGAGCTGAAGGTTCTGCAGGCATAATTTTTACTTGATGATTTAACAATGAAAGTGCTGGCAAAATTTCAACCGAGTTGCCACGAGCATTAGTGACCAAAATTAGATTTGTCATAACACTCCTTTATTAATAGATAAATTTTACCTGCACGCAAATCAAAGAGTAATTTTTACCTTGATTTTCAGGCACAAATTGCTCAAATTATTGTCAAGATAGACTTTTACAAATGAATAAATTACCTTCCCAATTACCCTCTGAGATTGTCAGAATTTCTTGGTTACTTGGCATGTGGGAAGGGGTAGGTCAAGGGCAATATCCAAATTCAAAAAATTTTTCATTTATTCAACAAATGGAATTTACAAATGATGGACAAAATTATATTAATTATGAAAGCAAATCTTGGGAATTAAAAGAAGATGGAACAAGTGGCGATGCTCTTCATTTTGAAAAAGGTTTTTGGAGACCAGGTGAATCTACAAGTATCGAAGTAGTTATTTCACATGTAACTGGAATTTCTGAAATTTGGACCGGTATAAATGAAGTGCTAAGTATTGAAGAAGCAAAAATTACTTCGGCTCGAGCAAGGCTTGCTACTAAATGGGTTGGCAGAACTCCGAGTGCAAAACCAGTTGACGCCGGTGATCGTTTGTATGGGTTAATGAATGGTGAATTAATGTGGACTTACGACATGGCAGCAGTTGGTCAAGAAATGCAAAATCATTTATGGGCAAGATTGAAACCTTTAAATGAAAATGAAATTCTTGAAACAAAAAAAACTATGCAACCAGTAAGAAAACATAAAATCCCAGAGATTCCAGGAGTCAAGTAGTGAACGATTATTTAGATGCTTGGGATAAAAAACTTCGTACTGCTGGATATAGAATTACTCCGCAACGACAATTAGTTTTAGAAGCTGTAACTCATTTAAGACATGCAACTCCAGAAGAAATACTTGAGGAAGTACAAATAACTGCAAGTGGAGTAAATCTTTCAACGGTATATAGGACTTTAGAAGTTCTAGAACAAGTTGGTTTAGTAACTCATGCACATATTGGACATGGAGCTCCTACTTATCACGTAGTTGATGATGCACCCCACATTCACTTAGTTTGTTCGCGTTGCAGAAAAGTTGAATCAATTGATGGAGAAGGATTTGCAAAATTTGCCAGCAAATTAGAAGAGAATAACGGCTTTGTTGTCAATATTTCTCATGTCGCACTTCATGGACTTTGCAAAAAATGTGCCGACGAGGGAAACGTAGTAACGGACCATGAACACTAAATCTTTAAAGATTGAAAATCAAGTAAGACCTCCAGAAAATTTCATAGATCAAGATGTTGCCTGGCATTACGGAGATCCATTAAGGGAACAAAAATATTTGATTCAAGGTGAAGC
>CAXBQJ010000031.1:0-8934 GCA_963977775.1 uncultured bacterium | reverse complement strand
CTAAAGAACGCAAAACCTTCAGGTACATATCAGTAACCTGTAAAATGTTGGCAGGGGTGGCCGCCTTCCCCACCCCTGTTCAACCCAAAAGAGAAGGCGTTGGAAGGAAACCATGTCTAAAGAAATTACATTACCTAGCGGAAACACAGTTAAGTTACGCGACCCAAAGACCCTTTTAAAGAAAGACCGCGATAAGGTCTTATCACTAGCGGGTAACGCAGATAACGAAACAATGCAAGCCGTAGCAATTCAAGATGGAATCATTGCCGTATCTGTTGTTGAATGGTCGTTTGATTTAATTCCGCCATCAATTCGTTTGGCATCATTAGGTGAATTAACACCTAAAGATTATCAGGCGCTTATTAATGCAACTGCTAACGCGCAAGAATATTTGTTTCCTACACTTGATGCTACTGAAGCGAGTGAACAAGACCCAAAAGCGGATACCGCAAACTACAACGATTAAAAGATGTATTAAAAGGTTCTGACATGGTTTTTGTTACCGCAGGAGAAGGCGGTGGAACAGGAACTGGTGGAGCACCAGTTGTAGCAAGAATTGCTAAAGAAGTTGGTGCTTTAACAATCGGTGTTGTAACTAAACCATTTAATTTTGAAGGTAAAAGAAGAATTACTCAGGCTGAATCTGGTGTTGAAGCATTAAGAAATGAAGTTGACACACTAATTGTTATTCCAAATGATCGACTTCTTTCAATTTCAGATAGAAACATTTCCGTAATTGAAGCATTTAGACAGGCAGATCATGTTCTTCTACAAGGAGTAAGTGGTATTACAGATTTAATCACCACACCAGGATTAATTAATCTTGATTTTGCTGATGTAAGAAGTGTGATGTCTGGAGCTGGAACTGCATTGATGGGAATTGGTTCAGCAAGAGGAGAAAATAGAGCAGCCATTGCCGCCCAAAATGCGATTGCTTCTCCTTTACTGGAAGCAGATATTCAAGGGGCAAAAGGAGTTTTACTTTCAATTGCTGGTGGTTCAGATTTAGGTTTGTTTGAAATTAATGAAGCTGCCAGATTAGTGCAAAATGTTGCTTCACCTGATGCAAACATTATTTTTGGTGCAGTAATAGATGACACATTAGGTGATGAAGTAAAAGTTACCGTTATTGCAGCAGGATTTGCCGAAAAGGATTTAATTAATAGAAAAAACACTATTCATGCGGTGGATAGAGCCGAACCAGAAATTCCTTCATTTGTTTCAAAAAATGTTGAAGACACTGGTCCTCAACAAGTTGTTGGCTCAACATTTAACGCCACAACTGCTTCAACTCCAAGACGTGTTGTATTTGATGATACAAAAAGTGACGAACTTGACGTTCCGGATTTCTTAAAGTAGATAAAATATGTCGGTGCCCACACCGATTTCTTCTGGTAAGCAAGGTAGAGCCAATTGGAGTTTTTTTTCTCGACAAGGTGGAGTAAGTAAAAAACCTTTTGATTCATTAAATGTTGCTGATCATGTAGAAGATAATTTAGAAGATGTAGCAAAGAATCGAGAAATTTTATCTGAATACTTAGAAATGCCACTTGTGTTTATTCAAGCAACTCATTCTCCAAATGTGGCAAAGGTTCAATCTGAATATCCACAAGTTCAAGCAGATACAGATGCCTTAGTTACTAGAGAAACTAATTTGGGTCTAGTAATTATGAGCGCAGATTGTGCACCAATAGTTTTATTTGATCCAATTTCACATGTAGTAGGAATTGTTCATGCTGGATGGCAAGGAATGTTAGTTGGTGTAATAAAAAATTCAATTGAGGCCATGCTTGATTTAGGTGCTGAGACGCAAAATATGAAAGCTGTTATTGGTCCAACAATCAGTGCTAAAAATTTTTCTGCGACCAAAGAAAGATATGAAGAAGTATTAGCAGTTGAACCAAGTGCGGCAGTTAAGCTTTCCAATGGTGAATTAGCAGTTGATATCAGGCGAGGAGTTAAAACTCAGCTTGCAAAATATCAAATTAAGACCACTGACTTAAATATTTGTACATTTGATAATAACGATTTATTCTCATTTAGAAGAGATCCAGTCACAGGCAGAAATGCAACGGTTGCTTGGTTAAGCAAATGATGGAAAACAGACTTGAAGATTTATCCAAAAATTTGGACAAATTACAGCAAAGAATTCTTAAAGCATGTAAGGAGTCAGGAAGGAATGAAAAAGAATTAACACTTATTGCTGTTACAAAGACATATCCTGCATCTGATGTTGATTTACTACAAAAAATAGGAATTGAAAATGTGGGGGAAAATAAAGATCAAGAGGCTAGTTTAAAACATTCTCAATGTAGAGAAAAATTTAATTGGCATTTTATAGGGCAATTGCAAAGTAATAAAGCAAAATCTGTTGTGCAATACGCTGACTTGATTCATTCAGTAGATCGAAGCTCACTTGCAAAAGAACTGCAAAAGGCCAGTCAAAATATAAATAAAATACAAAAAATACTTATACAAATAGATCTTGACGAATCAAACAAAGAGGAAATTCGCGGGGGAGTTCTGCCGCAAGATTTAGCTAAATTAGCTGAAGAAATAGATAAATTCGCGAACTTGGAATTAGTGGGATTAATGAGTGTGGCACCACTTGGAGTTAATCCTGATTTTGCTTTTAAAAAACTTGCCGAAATTCGCACCGATTTTTTACGAAATTACCCGAAAGCAACCATTCTCTCGGCTGGGATGAGCGAAGACCTTGAAGCAGCAATCTTGCATGGCGCGACACACCTTCGAATAGGTTCTGCCTTGCTCGGGGAAAGGCCAAAAATCGGGTAACTTTGACTTTAGTCACAAGCGCACCATGAGCAACATGAGTGTTAGTAAGTGACACTGCGCATTTACAGGAGGAAATGAAATGCCAAAAGGCTTTCGCAAAATGGCAGTTTACTTAGGTTTAGTTGAAGATAATCAAAACAATTTATTGAGTGAAGAAGTTGAAGAAATTTATGAAGAGGAAACTCCAGCACCTCGTTGGTCTCCAACTCCAAGACCGTTCTCTACCAATGGAGCAACAGCTTTAGCGGAAAGACCAGAAGTTAGAACTGTGATGCAGCCTCAAATCAAACCTGTTGTTGCTGAACCAGTAACAAGAATTACTACTCTTCACCCAAGAGCATTCAATGATGCAAGAAGAATCGGCGAAGAATACCGCGATGGAACCCCGGTAATAATAAATCTTTCTGAAATGGATCCAAGTGACCAAAAGAGAATCTTAGATTTTGCATCAGGTTTGGCTTTTGCACTTCGTGGCACTATCGAAAGAGTGACAAATTCAGTTTTCTTGATTTCACCAGCCAATGTGGACCTTGGAGCAGAAGCTCGTCAACAGGTTGCACAAGATGGCTTCTTTAATCAAGTTTAAATAAACTAGAAACATAATGGGATCAATTCTTTATCAAATTCTTTGGCTTTATCTTTTAGTAATGATTGGTCGTCTTGTCTTTGACTATGTGCAAATGTTTGCAAGATCTTGGAAACCTTCAGGAATTATGCTGCTGCTTGTTGAAACTATTTACTCTTTAACAGATCCACCTTTAAAGTTTTTTAGAAGATTTGTTCCACCTTTAAGGCTAGGTTCAATCTCCCTTGATTTGTCCTTTTTGATAGTCATAATTTTGATTCAGATCCTGATGAGTATTGTCGCATCGTTCTAGCTTGGTTACACGATAGGTTTAGACTAATAGAGTTCAAAACATTGGAGCAAAAATGGCATTAACACCTGATGACATAGCCAATGTAGTTTTTGATACCACCCGTTTCAAAATGGGCTATGACGTGCAACAAGTTGATGACTTTTTAGAAAAAGTTCAAAATGAAATTGAATTTTTACAAAATGAATTAATTATGGCAAAAAATGGTTCATCACTTTCCTCAACTTCAGGAGTTGATCCAAGATCACCAGTTGAAGTTTTGACATTAGCTCAACAAGCTCTAACTGCTGCTACAAACGAAGCAGAAAGACTTGTAAGAGATGCCAGAGCAAGAGCTGCAGCAATATCTTCAAGTGTGGAGAGCGAAAAAGCACAAATTGAAGCGCAAATTAAAAAACTTGAAGCAATTGAAATCGAATATCGAAATAGACTAAGAACTTGGCTGACTGGCATGCTAAGTGATTTAGGTTCAGAATTAGATTCAAATCAAGAAGACACTAATGAAGTCAACATCATTACTAGCGTTCCAGAAAACAACTAGGCTTATTTAAGCCAAATTTTTAATTGTAATTCTTCATCTATAGCAGAGGGATTTTCATTTAATTCCTTAGCATCAAATGAGGTTGCTAAAACTTCTGATTTAATAACCTCTATGTGTTGAGTTATGGCACTCAAAACATCATTATCTGATGATTGAAAATTAACGTTTATTCGATCTGAAACTTCAAATCCAGAGTTTTTACGAGTCTCTTGAATTAATCTGATTACTTCTCTAGATAAACCTAGGCTTCTAAGTTCTGGGTTAATAGTTAAATCCAGAGCAACAGTTTCACCATCTTGACTCATCACAGACCAACCTTCACGGGGAGTCTCGGTGATTATTACGTCATCAGCATTTATTTCAAAATCTTGATCATTTACTTTTATGAAAGTTGAATTATTTTTTCGTAAGTCTGCCACCAGTTTTTGAGGATCAGAATTAGTAATTGTTTTAGCTATTGAGGGAGTCTCCTTGGCATATTTTGCTCCCAAGCTTCGATAATTTGCTTTCACGCTGATATTTACTAAATCTTGAGTTTGACTTAAGGATTGCACATCCAAAATATTTAATTCCTCAGCCAATTGATCTCTTAAATCTTGTGGAACCTTATCCCAATTTTTAGCAGAAATTAATGCTTTAGCTAATGGTTGACGATTCTTTACTTTTCCTTCAGCTCTGGCACCTCGACCTAATTCAACTAATCTTCTAATAAGCCCCATGTTTTCAATAAGGTCTTTTCGAATTAATGACTCATCTACTTTTGGCCAATCGGCTAAATGAACAGATTCAGTTTTTGCATCTGTTGTTGTATTGAACATGTCTTGCCAAACTCTTTCAGTAATGAATGGCACAAATGGAGCCATAATTAAAGTTATTTTTCTTAATGCTTCATGCAAGGTATCTAACGCAACAGGATCTGCATCCCAAAATCTTCTTCGATTTCTTCTGACATACCAATTGGACATATCATCAACTACCTCAAATAAAACTTTTCCAGCTTTTTGTGTATCAAAATTTTCCAAAGATTGAGTAACTTGCAATATGGCATCATCTACCAAACTTAAAAGCCATTGATCAATTTCAGGTCTTTTGTTGCGAGCTAAATTTAAAGAACCAGGAACATAATCAGAAAGTCTTGTGTAAAGAGATAAGAAAGATACTGTATTCCAATAAGTTAATAAAACTTTTCTTGTTACTTCTTGTATAGATGCATGTCCTACTCTTCTTGCTTGCCAAGGAGAACCAGAAGCAAGCATGAACCAACGAAGTGAATCTGCACCGTGTTCATCCATCAAAGCAATCGGTTCTAAAACATTTCCCAAATGCTTACTCATTTTGCGACCTTTTTCATCCAAAATATGACCAAGAGTGACAACATTTTTGTATGAACTTTGATTGAAAACCAATGTTCCAACTGCCATTAATGTATAAAACCAACCTCGAGTTTGATCTATTGCTTCACAAATAAAATCGGCAGGATAATTCTTTTTAAATAGTTCTGAATTTTTGGCAGGATAATTTAACTGCGCAAAAGGCATTGCCCCTGAGTCATACCAGCAATCGATTACTTCTGGAACTCTTTTGGCTTTTGTATGACATTCTGGACAATCAATCAATATTTCATCAACAAATGGTCGATGAGGATCAATAGATGAAACATCTTTTTTAGCTAGTTCGCTTAATTCTTTTAATGAGGCAACTGCAGTTTGATGTTTATTTTCACAAATCCAAATAGGTAATGGAGTGCCCCAATAACGATTTCTTGATAATGCCCAATCAATATTGTTATCTAGCCAATCGCCATATCTTCCATGTTTTATTGTTTCTGGAAACCAGTTTGTTTTTTCATTTTCTCGAATTAATTCATTTTTAATTGCAGTAGTTTTTATATACCAAGAAGGTTGAGCGTAATACATTAAAGGTGTATGACATCTCCAACAATGAGGATACTGATGTTCATATGCAACTTCTTTAAATAAAAGTTCACGCTTTTTCAAATCTTTTACGATGTCTTTATCTGCTTTTTTAAAAAATTGACCAGATACCAATGGGGTATCTGTTGCAAAGTGACCATCGGCAAGCACAGGATTAACAACTGGCAGTGAATATTTTCGACAAACTTGCATATCTTCAGCACCAAATGCTGGAGATTGATGCACAATTCCAGTTCCATCTTCTGTTGTTACATAGTCGGCTAAAAGAACACTATGCAGATTCTTATTAGATTTATCTTCAAACAAAACATCGCCAAATGCAGGAATATATTTCAGACCCTCTAAATCTTTACCTTTTATTGATTGTTTAATTTGTGCTTCTTCGCCTAAAACTTTGACAAGTTCTTTAGCTATAACAAAATGTTCCTCTGCTAGTGAAGCAATTACATATTCGATTTCAGGCCCAACTGCTGCTGCAGTATTGCTTATAACAGTCCATGGAGTAGTGGTCCAAATCAAAAGCGAAAGATTTCTATATTTTTTGCTCAGCTCAGATTCTTTTACTGGAAATCTTAAATAAATAGATTGGTCAGTAATCGTCTCGTAACCGAGTGCTAATTCATGATCTGACAGACCAGTTCCACATCTAGGGCAATAAGGACTGACACGATAATCAGAAACTAGTAATCCTTTTTTATGAATTTCTTTTAATGACCACCAAACTGATTCAATATAGGAACCAGACATTGTCCAATAAGCTTGATCAAAATCCACCCAATAACCCATTCGGGAAGTCATTTGAGTGAAATCATTTACATTGCGTAAAACTGATTCCTTACATTTTTTATTAAACTCAGCAACACCATAATTTTCGATATCATTTTTACCGCTAAAACCTAATTCTTTTTCAACAGCTAATTCAACTGGTAATCCATGACAATCCCAACCAGCTTGTCTTGGAACAAAATAACCTTGCATTGCTCTAAACCTAGGAAAAACATCTTTGAAAACTCTTGCTTCGACGTGATGTGCACCTGGTTTGCCATTTGCGGTTGGAGGACCTTCATAAAAAACCCAGCGTTTATTTTCATCTCTTTGATTTAAAGATTTATGAAAAATTTCATTGTCTTGCCAAAATTTAATAATCTCGCGTTCCATCCCCGGAAGGTCAATTCGATTAGCAACCTCGCGGTACACGCTCACACCATCCTGTTTTCATCAAATTAAAAAGAAAAACTGTACTCTCGTAGTTTATGAGAAGGTTAACTCTAATAGTGTTTGCTAGGTAATGAGTCGCACACATTTGCAAGATTTAATGCTAAAGATAGCAGTGTTTATTGTTATCTCAGATTTACTTACAAAAATTATTGCGGTCCAGACTTTAGAAAACAGAGACTCAATTGTTCTGGTACCTGCGCTTTTCGGGGAGAGAATTGGACCATTGTTGCAATTAACATTTATTAGAAATCCTGGGGCAGCATTTAGTTTGGGTACTAATGCAACTTGGATATTTACAATTCTTGCCTTTGTAATTTCAGTTGTTATTTGGAAAACTGGGAAGAAAATTGAAAATAGAATTTGGGCAATTTGTTTGGGAGCGATGCTTGGTGGAGCGATTGGAAACCTTTTGGACCGTATTTTTCGTTCTCCCGGAATATTTAGAGGAGCAGTTGTTGACTTCTTTCAAATTCCATATTGGGCAATATTTAACATTGCCGATATGGCGGTAAGTATTTCTGCAACAATTGTTGCCATTATGACAATTTTTGGTAAAGACCCTTACAAAAAAAGTAATAAATGACTTCCTATTTAATCCACGTTGAAGAAAATCAAGTTGATTTAAGAATCGATGCGTTTCTAGCTAATTCTTTAGAACTATCACGCACAAAAGTTGCTTCAGATATCGAACAAGGAGCTGTCTTTGTTAATGGAAAAACTATTAATAAGTCTTATCGAGTAAATCTAAAAGATGAAATTTCATATACTCCAATTGAGAAGAAAGTTATTGATCCAAAAGATCAAGTAACAGATTTAAAAATACTTTTTTCAGACGATGACATAGTTGTTTTAGATAAACCTTTTGGTGTTGCAGTTCATCCAAGTCCAGGTTGGGAAGGTCCAACTGTGACCGCATCTTTAGCTTCACTGGGACACAGAATTGCAACAAGTGGAGTACCTGAAAGACAAGGTGTTGTGCAAAGGCTAGATGTTGGAACAAGTGGAGTGATGGTCGTTGCAAAAAGTGAATTTGCTTATGAAGCTTTAAAAGATTTATTTAGAACAAGAAATATTAAAAAGATTTACCATGCTTTAGTTCAAGGACATCCTGATCCATCTAGTGGCACAATCGATGCACCAATAAGTCGCCATCCACAAGAAAATTACAAATATGCAATCGTTAATGGTGGTAGAGAAAGTGTCACTCATTATGAAACTTTAGAAGCATTTCCTTACGCATCATTATTAAAAATTGAATTAGAAACAGGAAGGACTCATCAAATAAGAGTGCACATGAGTGCGATCAAACATCCATGTGTGGGAGATCCGATGTATGGCGCTGATCCCAAACTTGCAGAAGCACTTGGTTTGCAACGCCAGTGGCTTCATGCCACTTCTTTAACATTTAAACATCCTCGAACTGGAGAAGAAGTGACTTTTAACTCAGAATATCCTCAAGATTTGGCTTTAAGTCTGTCTCGCATCGCCGAGGTTTATAAGTAAAATTGTCTTATTAAGTCATTAAATTAGTGTTACAAAACTTTCCCTTTGTATCCCATTTACTGCGAAA
>CAXBQJ010000030.1:0-8969 GCA_963977775.1 uncultured bacterium | reverse complement strand
AGAGGACACTTTGAACTTGAATGTGGACCACAAGGAGCCATTGGAGTTGGAAGTCCTCAAGAAGTGACTGAAAAAATTATTAGAATGCATGAAAATATGAAAATGGATAGATTCATGATGCAACTAAGTATTGGCTACTTACCACATAAAGAAATAATGAAATCAATTGAACTTTATGGAAATATTGTTGCACCTAAAGTTAGAGAACATACGACAGAAAAAGCTAAAGTTTAATTTATAAAGTTTTTAAAATTAGTTCAATATCTTCTATTTTTGTCCAAGGATTAACAATGGCAAATCTTAAGATTGGTTTGTTGTTGTGTGATGAAGGTGGAATAAAGCCAATTTGGTCTTTTAATAGTTTTTCACTCCAATTATCGTAATCCTTTTTGCTCCAACCTTTTCTTTCAAATGCCACAATTGATAATTCAGGTTCCATCAATAGTGTTAGATTTGGATTATTTTCTATTAATTCTGCTGCTTTTTTTGCCACATCCATTGTTTCCTGCATAGCTGTTGCATAAGCATCTGTGCCGTAGGCCGATAAAGAAAACCAAAAGGGAAGTCCTCTAGTTCTTCTTGTTAAATTAATTGCATAATCAGAAGGATTCCATGAATCACTGTGCAAAGTTTCTAAATAAGATGCTTTTTGCTTATGAACTTCTTTAGCTAACTCAGGATTTCTATAAATCAAAGCGCAGGCATCAAACGGAGCAAAAAGCCATTTATGAGGATCAACTATTAAAGAATCTGCCATTTCCACACCATTGAATTTATTTCTAACTTTTGGAGCACAAAGGGCAGCAAGACCATAAGCACCATCAATGTGATACCAAATGTTTTTTTCTTGAGCTATTTTTCCTATTGAATAAAGATCGTCAATTATTCCAAGATTTGTGGTTCCTGCTGTGGCAACTATTGCAAAGACTTTTTTTGACGAATCTTCTTCTATATTTTTTACAGCGTCATCGACTAATTTACCTGTTAATTTTAAATCTTTATCTGGCGTTATTTTCAAAATTTCAACATCCATTATTTGGGCACAGGAAGTGATTGAGGAATGGGATTGATCACTACAAACAATCACCCATTTTTTAATTTGAGGATTTTTCTTTTTTGCTTGTTCGCGAGCAACAACCAAAGCTGAAAGATTTCCAATAGTTCCTCCTTGGACAAAAACTCCACCGGCATGAGGGGGAAGATTTGCTAAATCAGAAATCCAGCGCAACGCCTGATTTTCTGCAAAAACTGCACCTGATCCTTCTTGCCAAGATCCTCCATAAAGTGCACTTGCACCTACAACCAGGTCAAAAAGATTTGCATATTCACTTGGAGCTGAAGGAATGAAAGCTATATTTCTAGGATGATCAGTTGAAATGCATGCTTTTGCTAAAACTTGCGTAAAAACTTCTAAAGCTTTCTTTCCACCTAATCCTTTTTCGGTGATGGTGTTTCCCACTGTTTTGAATAAGTCTTCGTTTGACCTTGGACCATCCAGTGGGGGATCACTTTTTAATCTTTCCAAGCTGTAGGCCAAAACTTCTTGGGCTAGTTCTTCAACTTCTTTTGTAAAGCGATGCATGAAGTTGAGTCTGCCAAGGAGTCAAAATTCGAACTCTTTGAGGCATCTTCACCCTATTTTGTGAGGAGTCGTTATCAAATTGTTATCAAAACAAACCGAAACAAAGATTGACACAGGCATAAGCAAAGGTGTTAGGTATCGGACAGGGCATTTGCAGATGCCTTAACTGAAGTACGCCCTCCCAAGGATTAATTCAGTGACGAGAAAGTGAGCTATCTGTGTACGCGCCGCAACGACATAGAGCAATTCTTGAACAAGTCATTTCTTATGGACATGCCTCTGTGCAAGTTTTAGCTGATTCGTTAGACGTAACACCCGAAACAATTAGACGTGATTTAACTGAGCTTCATCAACAAGGCTTGTTGCGTCGCGTACACGGTGGTGCAATGCCTTTAACAAGACTTGGATTTGAACCAAGTGTTGTTTCCCGATCTAAATTGATGCTTGAAGAAAAAGAAAGAATAGCCAAAACTGCATTAGATGAAATTCCTGAAGAAGGCGCAATCATTGTTGATGCAGGAACCACAACTTCAAGACTTATAACTTTAATTCCTGATTCATACAAATTAACTATTGTGACAAATTCTGTTCTACACGCAGGTTTACTTGCTGAAAAGAAAAATGTGACAGTAATCATGTTAGGTGGAAGAGTTCGAGGTAACACCATGGCATGTGTTGACCAAACAGCTCTAGATGGACTTGATGGCTTATTTGCCGATGTTGTTTTAGTTGGAACAAACGGAATTTCAGCTGAACGAGGTTTAACTACACCAGATCAATCTGAAGCAAAAGTTAAAAATGCAATGTTAAAAGCGGCAAGAAGAAAAGTTGTTTTGGTTGATCATACTAAGTTTGGACAAGATCATTTTGCATCTTTTGGAAATATTTCAGATGTTGATGTTGTAATTACAGATAAAGCTGTAAGTGAAAATCAAGCAGATGAATTACAAAATCTAGGACCAATGGTGATTAGAGCATGATTATCACAGTCACATTAAATCCAAGTATTGATAGAACTTTGTATCTTTCAAGATTAGATAAAGGTGCCATAAATAGAGTTAATGCGGTGCAAGTTGATCCAGGTGGCAAAGGGGTAAATGTTTCCCGCGCATTAAAAGCTTATGGTGCAAAAACTTACGCAATTTTAGTTGGCGGAGGGTTATCAGGAAAATGGTTAAGTACTGCTTTAGATGAACAACAAATTCGACACAAAATTCTTACCACTTCAAATTCAATTAGAACCAATTTAACAATTGTTGAAGCAGATGGACAAGTAACTAAAGTAAATGAACCAGGAAGTCCAATTGATGCTTCAACTTTAAAAGAATTAAAGAAATCAATATCTCGCTTATGGTTAAAGAAGAATTGGGTAGTTTTAGCAGGTCAACCAAGTCCAGAAACTTCAGAAAATGTTTATCCAGAACTTGTTTTGTTTGCTAAAGCAAAAGGTGCTTATGTTGCAGTTGATGCAAGTGGAGAAGTACTTGCCAAGTTACTAAAAGAAACTAAACCTGATTTGATTAAACCAAACCAACAAGAATTATCAACTTTAGTTGGATATCCAATAACAAATATTAGACAAGCTGTTGATGCATGCAAACAAATAGTTAATGATGGAGTTAAAAAAGTATTATGCTCACTTGGTCCTGATGGAGCAATAGCAGTTGATGAAAATTCTGTTACATATGCTGAACCATCCCAACAAGTGCAAGGAATACCAGTTGGCGCAGGAGATATTTTATTAGCAATATTTCTTGCAGCAGGTTTGAATTCTGATGCTTTACAGCAAGCAGTCAAATGGTCTGCAGCATCTGTAGCTTTACCTGGAACAGCAATTCCAACTTTTGAACAAGCAAACAAGATAGAAGTTTTACTTAATAAAGATATTGATTTTCAAAGAGAGTTGGAAGATGCAAGCTAATTTTCTTTCAACAAAAAAGATTTCTTTAACGAGGGTCGTTAAAGAAAAAACGACATGAATATGAAAGTACTCATGTCGCATAGGGAGGACAAAAACTAATGTCCAGCTACACAAGCCCAGCAACTGGTCACACCGGTTGGAAGGCAAGCCTTCAAAAAATTGGAGGCAATTTGGCAGCAATGGTTATTCCAAACATTGGAGCATTCATTGCTTGGGGACTTCTAACAGCCCTATTCATCCCAACAGGATGGGTTCCAAACGAAAACTTCGCCAAGATGGTTGGTCCAATGATTGTGAACTTGCTTCCAATCTTGATCGGTTTAACTGGTGGACGTTTGGTGCATGGTCAAAGAGGTTCAGTAATTGGTGCTGTTGCAACAGTAGGTGTAATTGTTGGAACCGATATTCCAATGTTCCTTGGTGCAATGGTTATGGGACCTTTAGCGGCATGGGTCTTGAAGAAAATTGACGAAGTAGTAGATCCAAAGGTTCGTCCTGGATTCGAAATGTTGATCAGTAACTTCACACTCGGTATCGCAGGTCTTATTCTGGCAATGGTTGGTTTCTTAGGAATCGGACCAATTGTTTCAGCAATTAGTAATTTCTTTGGCGGAGTATTCAAAGTGCTCTACGAAAACAGTTTGCTTCCTTTGGCAGCAATTGTTATCGAACCAGCAAAAGTACTCTTCTTAAATAACGCAATTAACCACGGTATTTTGGGACCAATTGGTGTTGCTCAAGCAAAAGAAACAGGAAAATCAATTCTTTTCATGCTTGAAACAAACCCAGGACCTGGTCTTGGAATATTGCTTGCATTCTGGTTAGCCGGACCAAAAATTTTAAGAGGTTCAGCACCAGGTGCAATTATCATTCACTTCTTTGGTGGAATCCATGAAATATATTTCCCATATATTTTGATGAAACCAAGAATGATTCTTGCTGCAATGGCAGGTGGAGCAACTGGTATCGCTGTAAACATGGTTTTCTCTAACGGTTTAACAGCAACACCATCACCAGGATCAATTTTTGCTTACATGTTGGTGACACCTCCAGGTGGACACTTAACAGTGTTATTAGCAATCGCAGCATCTGCAGCTGTTTCTTTCGGAGTTGGTTGGGTATTACTCAAGTCCGATAGAAGTGGCGATGGCGACTTTGAAGCAGCACAAGCAAGATCAAAAGCTAACAAAGGTCGTTAATAAAAATGGCACAGATCTCGGGTGGCAATGTTAAACACATAGTTGTTGGTTGCGAAGCTGGTATGGGTTCAAGCGTGATGCTTGCAAACATGTTGGCCAGACAACTAAAAAAACTTGGTATCAAAGTCACACACTGTCCTGTTAATCAATTAGCAGAAAGTGATGCAGATCTGATTGTCTGTCATAGAGGATTGTCACAACGCGCCAAGTCGGCAGCGAATGGGCGCGTTGTGATTCCCTTTGACATGTTTTTAGGTGATCCGGTGTTAGCACAACTTGCTGATGATTTGGAGAACAAAAGAAATATCAGTGATGACTAATCAAGTAATTAGCGTTGCTGGAATAGATCTAGACGCAACAGCCTCTTCTAAAGAAGAGGCTGTTTCTCTGTGTGCAGATAAATTAATTGAATTAAAAGCTGTTGAAAAAGAATACAAAAAAGCTATGTGGGAACGAGAAAATATAATCTCCTCCTACGTTGGATCATTTGTGGCAATTCCACATGGAACAAATCAATCCAGAAATGTGGTCAATTTTGATCAAATTGTTTTTCTAAGATTTAAAAATGAAATTAATTGGGGAGATGGCCCGGTAAGAATTTGCTGTGGGATTGCATCTAAGAATGATGAACATATACAAATTTTGGGTAATCTAGCCCAAGCATTACTCAAACCTAATGCCATAGATAATTTACTTAGCACTAATAATAAAGATGAAATAATAGAAATATTGACTAAGAGTGAGGATGAAGAATGAAAGCAGCTATGTTTAGAGGTCCTCAAGATTTATCAGTTATTGATTATGAATTACCAAAAATTAAAGATGATGAAATTTTAATAAAAGTTTATGCCTGCGCTACTTGTGGAACTGATGCAAAAATATTTAATCATGGTCATCCAAGACTTACTCCACCACAAATTATTGGTCATGAAATTGCTGGAGAAATCACAGAAATTGGCAAAAACATCACAAAAAATAAGATTGGTGATCGTGTCCAAGTAATCGCAGCTATTCCATGCGGAGATTGTTGGTCTTGCAATCAAGACAAAATGACAGTTTGCAGAAATCAATTATCCATGGGTTATCAATTTCCTGGCGGTTTTGCTCAATACATGATTATTCCCCGCGAAGTAATTGTGGTTGATGGGGTAAACAAAATTCCTGACAATGTTTCATTTGATGAAGCAGCGGTAACTGAACCACTTGCATGTGCAATAAATGCTCAACAATTAGTAAAAGTAACAAATGGTGATGTGGTTTTAGTTATGGGTGCAGGACCAATTGGATGTTTACATGTTCAAGTTGCAAGAGCTTTGGGAGCAAAAAAAGTATTTTTAGCAGATATAAATCCAGGTCGATTGAAACTTTCAGCAGAAGTTGTAAAACCTGATGCCGTTATTGATATGTCAAAAGAAGATGTCATCAAGAAATCTTTAGAACTAACTGAAGGAATTGGACCTACAGTTGTTATAACGGCTGCTCCATCTGGACAAGCGCAAGAACAAGCCATTTCATTGGTTGCGCCAGGAGGAAGAATAAGTTTCTTTGGTGGTTTACCAAAAGATAAACCTTTTATTAATTGTGATTCAAACCTCGTTCACTATAAGGAATTATTTTTAGTAGGAGCAAATGGCTCAAGTCCTAAACAAAACAAAATAGCTTTAGAAATGATTTCTTCTGGAAAAGTTGAAGTTAAGAAACTTATAACCCATAAAGTTCCCTTAGCACAAGTAAATAAAGCTATCGAAGCGGTTTTAAGTGGAGAAGCAATAAAAGTTGTAGTCAATCCCAACGATTAGGTAATAGATGCTCAAACAAACTGCTGTTATTGCTCATGCTGTTGGATTGCATGCACGACCTGCTGCGATGGTTGTTAAAGCAATAAGTGCTTCTGGTAAAAAAGTTTCTTTTTCTCGAGTTGGACAAAAACCAGTAAATGCTGCAAGCATGTTGTCTGTTCTTTCCTTAGGTTTAAAGCAGGGAGAAGAAGTGGAAATCACAATAGAAGAAGACGCCAATGATTTGATGAATGAAATTGTGAAACTCATAACCACTCCACTTGATGAATGAGTAGGAAATTAATTGGTTTAGGAGTTTGCCCAGGAGTAGCTTTTGCTCCCGTTTTTTTAATTGAAAAAGAAGAAAGCACTCAAGATAAACAAGTTACATTTAAAGAGATTGAAACTGCATTAGAAAAAAGTGCACAATATTTAGAAGAAAAATTGTCAAAAATTGATTTACAAGTTGCAAAAGATGTTCTTGAAGCACAAAGCATGATTGCTCGTGATTCAGATTTACTTGAAAAAATAAAAGATATTATGGGGGATGATCTAAAAAGTGCAAGACAAACATTAAATAAGGCCTTTGACATTTTCAAAGAAAATCTCATTAGTTTAGGTGGATATTTTGCCGAAAGAGTTTCAGATCTTGATGAAATAAAGAAATTAACTATTAATAATGTTTTAGGAATTATGCATTCAAGTATTGAAATAAATTCAGAAGCAATTGTCGTGGCAGATGATCTTTCCCCAGCAGATACTGCGTCGATGAATTTAAAATTTGTGAAAGGACTAATTGTCGCAAAAGGAGGTCCTACCAGCCATACTGCGATAGTTGCTCGGAATTTAGGAATACCTGCAATTGTTGGTTGTCAAGAAGCGTTAACACTTAAAACTGGTGAAAAAGTGCTTGTTAATGGAAGAGAGGGTTATGTGTATCAAAACCCTACCAATGAATTAATAAATGATGAAAAGAAAAGGGAATCAGAATATTTAGATAAATTTAAATCAGTTTTAGGACCAGGCCAATTAAAAGATGGCACAGTAATAAATTTATTAGCAAATTGTGGAAATTCAGTTGATGCTAAAAAGGCTCTGGAAAATGGAGCCGAAGGAATTGGATTATTTCGCACAGAATTACTTTATTTAGATCAAAAAACTCCACCAACTATAGATGAACAAGTTGAAATATATGCGGAAATATTTCGAATTTTTAGTGGAAAAAAAGTAATAATAAGAACAATTGATGCAGGAAGTGACAAGCCATTCCCGTTTCTTAATTCCTTAAAAGAAGAAAATCCTGCTTTGGGAGTTAGAGGATGGAGATTAATTCGACAATTTCCCCAAGTTATTCATGATCAAATTAAAGCCATAGCTTTGGCTCAAGAAAAAACAGATTGTGATGTTTGGGTTATGGCACCAATGATCGATACCAAACAAGAAGCACAAGAATTTGCTCAAATTGCTAGATCTAATGGAATAAAAAAAGTTGGAGTAATGATTGAAACACCTTCTGCAGCGATAATTTCAGATCAAATATTTTCTGTTGTTGATTTTGCAAGTCTTGGGACAAATGATTTAACCCAGTATGTAATGGCAGCAGATCGACTTGATTCAAGACTAAGTGATTTAACAAATTCTTGGAATCCAGCTGTTTTAAGAATGATTGAATTGATTGGAAAAAATAGGCAAACAAAACCTTTAGGAGTGTGCGGGGAAGCAGGAGCTGATCCACTTCTTGCAGCAGTTTTAATTGGTTTAGGAGTTAATTCTTTATCTATGGCATCAAATTCAATTGCAGAAGTAAAAGGTTTTATTGCAAGTTTAACTTTAAAAAAATGTCAGGAAGTTGCTCAACAAATAGTAAAGACAACTAGTGCTACAGAGGCAAAAGATTTAGCGAAAAACTTATTTAGTTAAATTGATTTTTTAACTTGTTCTAAGTGATTTTTGATGTGATTATTGCAATAACCAATCATATCTTCTAATTTAACTAATCCTTTTTCAGAGTGATTTCCAATTCTTTGAAAATCGCTATCTTTAACTTTAGTTAAGACATCACCTATCATGGTACGGATTGAATCAATTGCTTTAATAGAATCGTTTACATTTCTTGATTCATAATTTAAATTGTTCACATATAAAGATTCATCATATGATTGGATATCAGGTTTTTCTTCAGTTAAAATCCTTAAAAATCTTGCAGCAAAATGTATTTCGAAATCTGCTAGATGATGAATCGCAAAAGATGCTGACCACTCACCATCTTCTGGTTTTACATCAAGTTTGTTTTGGTCAATACTTTTTACAAATGAAACAAATTGATTACCAAGATTTATATAATCTTGAGTCAATTGATTCATTTTATAAGTCTAGCCTTGACTAATAACAAATACATTTCGCAACCTAAACAAAAGTTAAACACAGAGTTTAGAAAGGCGGCTGCCAAAGCAAATGCCGTAGCGATCAAAAATACTAAATCACTGCCA
>CAXBQJ010000029.1:0-8989 GCA_963977775.1 uncultured bacterium | reverse complement strand
AAGTAGAGGATCGCAGTAATTGCGAGCACATCACACGACAACTGAATGAACAACTCGGTTTCCGAGATCGGTTCCCGGGAACTCAACCTTATCCAAGTCCACCAGTTAAAAACGGACAACAGCGTTAAGATCGCCCAAAGCGGAACCTCGCGAAGCGGAATATCTAATCCATACAAACTAATAAAGATGATCAGCCCCTCACCGATGATCATGAGATTTCTCAAAACAAACAACCACCGCAAATTCTGCCGTGCATCATTCTCCGGCTGAATCGGGGTTGGTATATTCGGCAAGGGTTCTGTATTCATAGCCCGTCTAAATTTAGTTTTTGGGACTTTGACAAATCATGCGTCAATTTGCCACATTCCTGAAACGCAAAGCCATCGTTAGAATTTTAAGCACTGTTCAGAGCAACACCTGACAGCCGGTGTCCATTCCTCTCGGATACCATTCCTCCTTATATGCAGCAGGGCTAATGACCCTGCTTTTTTTACGCCTAACCTGCCGCTGCATTGCACTCATAAGTAACCCCAAGCCCCCTTAAACCGCAATAGCCTTCAGGGTTTTTTGCAAGATACTGCTGATGATATTAATATATTACAAGCAACACAATCAGCAATGCATAAAGCCATTTTAGAAGTAAAAAAAACTAATGAAAGGTATAAAAACATAGGGCTAAATTGAACGCCGTAATAAGGAATAAACATGGCGTAATAGTCCCAAATAACCATGAGTATTACTACAGGCACGATTGTTAAAATCAATCTTTTAATCTTTCGATAAACTCTGGCATTTAAAATAATTTCAAGCCAAACTGTGCCAAAGAATATAAACGCCAAAACTGCTAAATATGAAAATTTCATCATAAAATTTTAATTAAAAAAGCCAAGGAGCCCACCCTCTAACTATCCATCCGTTGTAGGCAACTAAATCTTGTTCGTAACAACTGGCTTTATCTGGTTTTGAAGCATATTTTTTCCCACCGTAGGTTTTCCAAAAAGCTGCATTCATTTGCCACCTGCCGCGAAATTTTCCACTTCGGCCAACTGCTTTGCAGTTTCGATGTGATTCTTTCATCGATATATATCTTGAGAAAGCACTGACTCTCCAAACTTCAAATGGAATTAATTCTCTAGCATCACGATAAAGTCTGGCATCTTTTGTCAAAGTGATGTCACCTTTATATTTAGCAACTATTTTTTTCTTTTTCTTTGATAATTTAAATACTTTAGTTTTGTTTGATCGATCAATACTTCCTGATGCTTGCTCTGCTAACACAGCTGCAATTGCTGGATCTACTGGAACTGGGTTTGCTGCAATTTGTTCTGCAGCTTTTTCTTCTTCTCTTTGATCATCTAAAGCTTCAAAAATCTTTCTCCATCCAATTTTTCCTAAACTTTTACCGTCATCTGAGTCACCTAAATCTTTATAAAACGCAGATATTGCTTTTGTTGTAGATGGACCATATTTTCCATTTGCACTAGATATTTCATAACCAAGTTCAATTAATGCCTCTTGAACTTTTTTCACACTAGAATTTTTCACACCTGCGGTTAATTTATTTTTTCCTGGATAATCTGGAACTTCGGTTTTTATCACCAGATTTGATAATGCATTTGATTCAACTGTTGAAGTGAAAAGAAAGCAAACCGACAATATTGAAATTAAGGCAATTCTGAATCGGCGGCGTGAGAACGTCGTCATTACTCGAGGCTACAACATAAATCTTGTTTGAGCAGGTTTCATTACCTTTTTAATTTAACGCCCTCATGCTCAAGCAGTGCTCTTTTTAGTGAAACTCCAAACCCATAGTTACCAATTTCCCCACTAGTTTTAATTACACGATGGCATGGCACAAAAGGTGCAATTAAATTTTTAGCGCATGCAGAACCTGCTGCTCTGAATGCTTTTGCATTCCCAGCATTTTTAGCTAGCTGTGCATAACTTAAAACTTTCCCGCCTTTAATTTTTCTTAATTCTTTCCAACAACTTTGCATGAATTCAGCACCTTTTTGGGACAATCTTATTTTTTTAAAAACTTCTAGATCCCCGTCAATCCAATCTTGCACATATTCAGAAATACCTTCTAGATTTTTATCATTAATCAATTTGATCGATTTATCAATATCTATTTGTTTTAACAATTTATTTAAGGGTTTAAATCCAGCACCAATTACAGTAGGAGTTTTTGCTACATCTAAAACAGTTGAAATTTTTCCCCATGGCGTAGGAATTTCATAAGTTAGTAATTTAATCATGGTTGAGAACTTGTATCTTCGATTTGCTCTGGAAAAGGTTCAGGTAAGTCATAGCCAGTAATAATTGTGGCAAACTCGTCTGCTTCGAATGCAGGATAAGGCGTTAGTTTTTGAATTCCTGCAACTTGAGCAAGTTTAGTTGCGGCTTCAATTGCATCTGGTCTATAAAGTAATTCACTTGTATCAATATTTCTTTTCTTATAGTTATCAATTTTTGTCACGAAAACTCCAAAAGTTTCTAACCTGGATGCAAGTCTTGTACCCAATCCTTCTCTGTTTGTACCATTTAAAATAGTCACAACCATTTTGTCTAAAGTCACTACTCCATCATCAACACTTGCAGTTGGAGTGGGATTTAGAATTGCTTCAATACGATTTGCTCTGTAATTAGATAATGCAACACTTGTAATTGCACTTATTATTGCCAAAGCTATAACAGAACCTAAAATTATTTGCGTTCTTCTACTCATAGGTTTAAAGCCTACTTACTTTTATTATTTTGCCAACATTTCTGCTACTTGAAAAGCTAATTCAAGTGCTTGAACCCTATTAAGTCTTGGATCACAAGCAGTTTCATAACGCATTGGAAGATCTTTTTCCATCACACCTGAAATTCCACCGATGCATTCTGTTACATCGTCTCCTGTTAATTCAATATGTAAACCACCTGGGTGAGTTCCTAATTGTTTATGAACAGTGAAAAAATCTTTTACTTCACTTAACACATCACTAAATTCTCTAGTCTTATGCCCTGAAGCTGCTTCTTTGGTGTTGCCATGCATTGGATCGCAAACCCAAATAACTGGATGATTTGATGCTTCGACAGCTTTAATTATGGGAGGAAGTTTTTCTAAAACGTTTCCTGCACCCATTCTAGAAATTAAAGTTAATCTTCCGGGAGTTTTGTCTGGATCAAGTTTTTTAATCAAAGCAACAACGTCATCAGGGTTTGCTTTTGGTCCTACTTTGCAACCAATTGGATTACTAATTGATGCCATAAATTGTGCGTGTGCACCATTAGGTTCTCTTGTTCTTTCACCCATCCACAAAAAATGAGCAGAAGTATCGTAAGTTCTTCCAGTTACATAATCTGTTCTAGACATAGCTTTTTCGTAATCAAGAAGAAGTGCTTCATGCGCAGTAAAAAATTCAACTGATCTAAATTCCACAGGATCAGCACCACATGCATGCATGAAAGCAAGTGCTCTATCAATATCTTTGGCTAATTGATCATACTTTTTTCCAGAATCGGATTTAGAAACAAAATCTCTATTCCAAGCATGAACCATTCTTAAATCTGCAGATCCATCTTGAGAAAAAGATCTAATTAAGTTCAAAGTTGCATTTGATGCTTTGTAAGCACGAACCAATCTTTGTGGATCTGGTCTTCTTGCCTCTGGTGTAAATGCAACATCATTAATTGCATCTCCTCTATAAGAAGGAAGAGTTACTCCATTTATAGTCTCGTCATTTGCAGATCTTGGTTTGAAATACTGTCCTGCAATTCGACCAACTTTTACAACTGGCAAAGTAGCACCATAAGTTAAAACCACTGCCATTTGTAAAACTGTTTTTAATCTTGCTCTAACAGAATTTGCTGTGTTGGCAGCAAAAGTTTCAGCACAATCTCCACCAGTTAAAAAGAAAGCTTCTCCACGAGAAACATCAGCCAATCTCTGAGTTAATAAATCACATTCACTTGGAAAAACTAAAGGAGGAAGAACTTTTAGTTCTTTAACTACTCTTTCCAGTTCACCAGCATCTGGCCATTCCGGCTGTTGTTTTGCTGATGTAACCGCTGGGGAATTTTGCGGTGACATTTACTAGGCTCCAAAAAATGTTTTAGCTTCGCGGTATCTCTCCGCTGGCACGGTTTTTAATACACCTGTTGCACTTTCTAATGGTACGCGAACAACTTCTGTTCCATGTAATGCAACCATTTGTCCATAAGCGCCATCATTTAATGCGATAGCTGCAGCAATTCCCAAACGATTTCCTAAGTTTCTGTCAAATGCAACTGGTGATCCACCTCGTTGTAAATGTCCCAGCACAACACTTCTGGACTCTATTTTTGTTAATTCTTCAAGTCTTTTTGCTAATGCTTCACCAACACCAGAAAGTTTTACGTGACCAAATGCATCAAGGGATGAATCTTTAGTGACTAAGTCTCCTTCAGTGCTCAATGCACCTTCTGCCACAACAACGATTGCGTATTGATCCCTTGCAAATCTTTGTTTGACCCAGTTAGCAACTTCATTAATGTCATATTTTTCTTCTGGAATAAGTGTTACGGCTGCATCTCCAGCCATGCCTGTTTCTAAAGCAATCCAACCGGCATGTCTTCCCATTACTTCCACAACTAAAACTCGATGATGACTTCTTGCGGTGGTGTGTAGACGATCAACTGCTTCAGTTGCTATGGCGACTGAAGTTTGAAAACCAAAAGTGTAATCAGTGTTTGAAAGATCATTATCAATAGTTTTTGGAACACCAATAACTTTAAAATTATGTTTATGTAATTGAGTTGCAACTCCTAAAGTGTCTTCCCCACCTATTGCAACTAAAGCTTCAACATTAAATTTCTTTAAATTTTCTTCAATTCTTGCTACACCATTTTCTATTTTTATTGGGTTAGTTCTAGAAGATCCAAGAATTGTGCCACCTTCATCATTTATGTGTGCAACATCAGCCAAAGTTACTGGTCTAGTTAATCCTTCTAATGGACCTTTCCAGCCATCTTTAAATCCAACAAATTCATACTTGTATGCATTAATTCCCTGAGTGACAACACCACGGATAACATTATTTAAACCTGGGGCATCTCCACCACCAGTCAAAATGCCTACTCGCATTTTTTTCCTTTTCTATATAAATAGTAAAAAGTGCAACTTCAAATTTATCAAAAACTAATTATTCTTTTTCTTTAAGGGCTTCTTTTGCTGCTGAAGCATAAATGTCCACGTACTCTTGCCCAGATAATTCGCGAATTGCCTCCATAATTTCATTTGTTACTTTTCTTAAAGTTTCAGCATTTCTTGCATCTTCATAATATTGCGAAAAATCTAATGGTTTTCCAAAAATAATTCCTACTCTGCCAATTTTTGGAACCGAACGATCAACAGGCTGAATCTCATAAGTGCCAACCATTGCAACTGGAATCACGGGAACTCTTGCTTCTAATGCCATTCGCGCAACACCAGTTCGACCTCTATAAAGTCTGCCATCAGGTGATCTTGTTCCTTCTGGATAAATTCCTAACGCTTCACCTTTATTTAAGATGTCAATTGCAGTTCTTAATGCAGCTTCAGCGGCTGAACCACCTGCTCTGTCAATTGGAACTTGACCAACACCTGAGAAAAATAATTTGGTTACAAATCCTTTTATTCCAGTACCTCGCCAATAATCAATTTTTGCTAAAAAAGTTATTCTTCTCTTTACAACTAGTGGCAAAAATATGGAATCTATAAAAGATGTATGGTTTGGGGCAAAGATTACTCCCCCAGTTTTGGGAATATTTCTTTTTCCCTTTGTCCAAGGTCTAAAAAATAATCGCAAAGGAAGCCAAAGAAATACATATTTCACAATAAAATAAAACATTTAATTTGCTCCCTTCATTTTTCTAGGTTTATAGAATACCTTGTTTGAGAATGTCGAAGTAAATCTCTTCACATTTCTAATACAAATGGACGCTTGGTTGCTCGAAAATGGCCAACATTTACACATTCTGTATAACCAACTCGAGTTCTACTCATAAGTGGTTGGTGAACATGTCCAAAGAAGGAAAATTTTGGTTGATATTTTTTAATGTAATTTAATAATGCTTTGCTTCCTCTTTCAAATCTTCTTGCAACAACGTCGTAAGTAATGTCAGAAATAGCTGGTGGGATGTGTGAACACAGAACGTCTACTGGTCCCAATGCATCAACATTCTTTTGAAATTCTTCATCCGTAATTTCATATGGAGTTCGATAAGGTGTTTTTAATCCTCCACCAACAAAACCAAATTTAATTCCATTAATTTCAATTACTTGACCGTCTAACACTTTCATTCCATCTTTTTTATACTGATTCCAAAATTCTGGTCGATCAACATTTCCATAAGTCAGATAAACAGGAGTTGGCATAGCATCAAATATTTCATCATATTGAGCTTTTACTTCTCTATTTATTAATTCTTCTCTATTTCCTAATTCTTCCCATTTAGCCATAGCCATAGCTCTTGCTTCTGTGAAAAGATTTGCTGTTCTTAGACGAATAAATTCTTCATTAAATTTAGCGCCAAATAGTTTTCCCATAATTCCATTACCTGGATCTTCATAGTCTGTATAAAGAAGAAGATCACCTAAACAAATCAAAAAATCGCAATTTTCTCCAGCTTTTCTTAATGCAGATATTTCAGCATGAACATCACTAATAAGGTTTATCTTCACGCCTAATAGATTACGCACTTCTTAAAAGGTATCTATTTTCTACTACCCTTATTAGGGTGAAATCTTTAAATTTGTTTCTAAAGAATGTTCCAGCATTATTTTTTAGTTGGTCGATTACAAGATATATTCTTTTTTTATTTATTACCTTAAAACTTCCATATCCAGAAGGAAAATGGCTTAAAGGCGATGTTGAGCTTTATGATTTTTGGTCCATAAGTCTTGTAAAAGGAATTTTTCCTATTTCTGATTCCATGTGGCAATATCCACCTATTGCTGGATTTGTTATTTCTTTGGCAAAATTTCTTTTCGGTAATGCCAATCTTGGATTTATTTTTACCATGCTTTTATTTGATTTATTCATTTTAATAACTTTATCTATTTATGGAATTTATGAAAATAAATCAAATGATATTAAATTTAGTGGGCTAATTGGATCTTGGTTTTGGGTAATTTGGCCAATATTTATGGGGCCTTTATTACTTACACGATTTGATTTGGTGCCAACCCTTTTTGCAGTTCTAAGTCTAATTGCTATTTACCACTTAAGAATTGGTCTAACTTCCTTTTTAATTACAGTGGGAACACTTATAAAACTTTGGCCCCTTTTATTAATTTCAATTATAGATAGAAAGTATTTAAAACTTATTATCTTTTTAGTGTCAATATTTACTTTAGTAATTTTGATATTTACAAATTTAATCAGTGTTGGTTGGTTTAGTTTTCTTGATAATCAATCGCAGCGAGGATTACAAGTTGAATCGGTAGCTGCTATTTTTTATGTAATTTTAGGTTTATTTGGATTAAAGGTTGAATACCCTTTTAGATATGGATCATTAGAAGTAAATTCAGTTTTTGCGAATCAAATTTCTATGTTTTTAAATATTTCAACTTTAATTTTTTTCATCATTATTTTTATTTTCAATTGGAAGCAAAAATTTGATCACCTGAACGTATTTGATAAAGCTTTGATAATTATTGTTTTAGCCATAAGCTTAAGTAGAGTTTTTTCTCCCCAATTTTATATTTGGTTAGGGGGTTTAAGCGCTGTGGCCTTAATTCAGAAAGATTGCCAAACAAAAAAAATTATAACTTTTTTAAGTATCTCAGCAGTTTTTAGTCAAATTCTTTATCCAGGTTTATATGTTGGTTTACTCTCTTTTGAAATCTTCCCCACAATTATTCAATTGGCAAGGATTCTATTTTTTATTTTTGCTCTTGGATTAGGATTAAAATTATTGTTCAAACCAAAGTTGAGTAAATATGTCTAAAACTTTAGTGATCACAAATGATTTCCCACCACGTCCAGGTGGAATTCAAACATTTATTCATGGACTTTTACAAGGGCTTGATGCAAGTGAAGTAATTGTTTTAACTTCCAAATATAAGGGTTGGCAGGAATTTGATAAAAATCAAAATTACAAAGTTATTCGCTATGACAGCGAAATGCTTCTACCAACTCCTTCATTTTCGGATTTTGCCGTCAAAATTGCTAAAGAGAATGAATGTGAGAGTGTGCTCTTTGGGGCATCATCTCCTCTTGGTTTACTTTCAAAAACATTAAAAAAGAACGGAATTAAAAAAACAGTTGCCATTACTCATGGTCATGAAGTTGGTTGGTCATTTACCCCAGGACTTAAACAAACTTTTCAAAAAATTGTTAAAGATAACGATAATTTAACCTATTTAACTAAATTTACTTATCAAAAAATCTCAGAAGCTATCGATTCGGATCAATTAACTAAATTTGAACAACTCACCCCAGGAATTGACATTGAAATGTTTAATCCAGCAAATAAAGAAAATCAAAAAACTTTAGACTTAAAAAATCGGCTAAAACTAAACAATAAACTTGTTGTTACGTGTGTTTCAAGATTAATGCCTAGAAAAGGTCAAGACACTCTCATTGAAATTTGGCCCCAAGTTATTAAAGAAATCCCCAATGCACATCTTTTGATTGTTGGTGGCGGAAACTATAAACAATATTTGCATAAATTGATGTTTGATAAAGATGTTTATAAATCTGTCACAATTACAGGTTCTGTAAATTGGACGGATTTGCCAAACTACTATGCAGTGGCAGATCTATTTGCCATGCCAGTTAGAACAAGAAATTTAGGATTTGATGTTGAAGGTTTGGGAATTGTTTATTTAGAAGCTTCGGCAACTGCTATTCCAGTTATTGCTGGAAATTCGGGTGGAGCACCTGATGCCGTTATCAATGAAGTCACAGGGTATGTGATTGATGCCAGAAATAAAAACTTGTTACAAGAAAAAATAATTAATCTTCTTTTAAACCCTGAA
>CAXBQJ010000028.1:0-9113 GCA_963977775.1 uncultured bacterium | reverse complement strand
GGTACTATGTTTTTTCTATCTTGGGCGATAACACTTACTTCGCTAGTTTTATTACCAATTTTTTTGATTCCGGCAAAATACATGGGTAAAAAAGTTCAAGCATTGTCGCGAGAACAGATGAATCTAAATTCTGAAATGAGTCAAACTATGACAGAAAGATTCAATGTTGCAGGTGCTTTATTGGTCAAATTATTCGGTAATCCTAAAAGTGAGGGAGAAATATTTTATAAAAAAGCTGCTCGAGTTAAAGATATTGGCGTAAAGATTGCCATGACTAACAGAGTGTTTTTTGTTGCACTTACTACTGTTGCAACGATTGCAACTGCAATCGTTTATGGATTAGGTGGAGTTTTAGTAGTCAACCAAGAGCTGACATTAGGCACTTTATTGGCCTTAACCGCACTTCTAGGAAGACTTTATGCTCCTTTGACAGGGCTATCAAATGTTCGAGTTGATGTTATGACTGCATTAGTTTCGTTTGAAAGAGTTTTTGAAGTCTTAGATTTAAAGCCATTAGTTAAAGATCCTGAAGTATCACAAAAAATGATTGAAGGTCCAATTGGCGTTGAATTCAAGCAAGTTTCTTTCTCGTATCCAACTCGAAAAGAAGTAGGTCTTGAATCATTAGAACTTGCAAAAGACGAAAAGATTACAAATGAGTCAGAAAATCTAGTTTTAAAAGATATTTCATTTAAAGTAAATCCGGGTTCAATGACTGCGTTAGTTGGGCCAAGTGGAAGTGGAAAAACTACTATTTCGCAATTAATCTCAAGACTTTATGATCCAATAGCTGGTGATGTCGAAATTGGGGGCATTAATGTTAAAAATTTTTCCCGTGAAGAAATTAGAAATAATATAGGTGTAGTTAGTCAAGATTCTCATCTTTTCCACGACACTATAAAGAATAATCTTTTATATTCAAAATCAAATGCTACTGAAGACGAAATTTGGCAAAGTTTAGAAAGTGCGCAAATAATTGATTTTGTACAAAATTTGCCTGAAAAACTTGAAACTGTAGTTGGTGATAGGGGATATCGATTAAGTGGTGGAGAAAAACAAAGAATAGCCATAGCAAGAGTTTTCTTAAAGCAACCAAGAATTGTTATCTTGGATGAAGCCACAGCTCATCTAGACAATGAGAATGAAGCAGCAGTGCAACAAGCATTATCTGAAGTTTTAAATAATAGAACTTCTGTTGTTATCGCTCATCGACTCTCTACGATTATTAACGCTGATCAAATTGCAGTTATAAAAGATGGAGAGTTAGTTGGTTTAGATAAACATGACAATTTATTAAAAAATAATCAAATTTATTCTGATCTTTACAATCAACAATTCAAAACCAAATAGTTATTTATTTTCACTTCTCAATAAAATAAACCAACCAATAGGAACTAAAAGGGCAAATAAAATCCATTGGATCGCATAACTTAAATGAGGACCTGCTGATAATTTTGGTTCTCCAAGTTGACGGATTTCTCCAAATTTTGGATTGAGTTCTTTCGCCTGGATATAGAAATTATTTGAAATATTTTTGAAATTCTCTTTGCTGATAGTTGCTATTTGAAGTGGCGGATAATCCGAAGGGGTAGGTTTGTGTTTTTCAAAAATTCTTAGCCATCCTGATATCTCATATGTTCCAGATAAATTGGGAATCTCAGGATTTTGATTAGCTTGATCTGCTATGGGTATCCAACCAAAATTTATTACGATATTTTTTAAATTTTCAGTTTTTGAACTTCCTACTACGTAAAATCCTAGTTTATCCTCCAGGTATCTTTTTCGAACTAATTGTAATTGTGAACTTTCGATGACAACTTTTAATTTCACTTTTTGCCATTCTTTAAGATTATCTAAATCTTCTACATTTAAAATTTCAATCTCTGGCTTCATTAATTCACTCGAAATAGCAGAATTAATGCTTTGTCTTTGAAAGTTTCTATTAAATTGCCATTCAGACAAATTGATAAAAACATAAATTACTAAAAGTAAAAAAAGGGTTAAGGCAATCCATTTTGGTTTTAATAAATTTCTCAACATCCTAGATAAAGGATACTAATTTTGATCTATGGATCGAGTAGGAGATTGTGGCTGATTTTGATTTATAAAAAAATTTTCTCTGCCTGCATTTGCTATCACCACGGCAATATAGGGAAGAAAAATAGCTCCAAAAATTAAAGCCCAGCGAAGATTTCCCGAGGCAAAAATTGCTCCCACAAAACAAATAGTCCTTAAACTCATTGAGAAAAGGTATCGACGTTTTCTTGACTTTTGGTCGTAACTTAATCCAGTAACAGCAGATGTAATTGCATAAACTTGCTCTGGTTGTTCTTTCGCCATACTCGTAACGTTACGCCAAATTAGCAGTTTTGGCGATTTGAAGACTAGAACAGCAAGGCTACTAGCCTGAAAAAACGAGACGAGCAGGTAAGTTAGCCACTATGTCTATTAAAGGTGTGGCATTTGTTACAGGCGGCAATAGAGGAATTGGTCAAGCTATTGCGCAAAGGTTATCTATTCAAGGTTATAAAGTCGCGATAACTTATCGAGAAAATAAATCAAATGATGATTTTTTCATGGTTCAAGCAGATGTCACCAACACAGAAAGTATTGAAAAAGCGATTGATGAAGTTGAGAAGAATTTAGGACCGATAGAGGTTGCCGTAATTAACGCAGGTTATAACAAAGATTCTTTAGCAATGAGAATTGAAGATTCTGAAATGGAAAAAATAATTAATACAAATTTAATGGGTGGTATAAGAGTAGCTAAAAAAGTTGTTAAAAATATGTTAAAGAATAGAAAAGGAAAAATTATTTTTATTGGATCTGTTGTTGGTTTACTTGGATCTGCTGGTCAGATGGTTTATGCAAGTACAAAAGCTGGCTTAGTTGGAGCAGCAAGATCATTAGCGCGAGAAGTTGGAAGTCGAGGAATTACTGTGAATGTAATTGCTCCAGGTTATGTTGATACCGAAATGACAAAGGATTTAGACGAAGAAAGAAAAAGTTTTATAACTGCAAATACGCCGTTAGGAAGGACCGCTTCTCCACAGGAAATCGCCGGAGTTGTAAGTTTTCTTGCATCTGATGATGCAAACTACATAACTGGAGCCGTAATTCCAGTTGATGGTGGATTAGGAATGGGACACTAAAAATGGGTTTAATGGATGGTAAAAATATTCTCGTTACTGGAGTGTTGACTGATCATTCCATCGCATTCTCTGTTGCAAAAATAATTCAAGAAGAGGGTGGAAATGTAGTTCTGAGCTCGTTTGGTCGAGCAATGGGTGCGACTGAAAGAGCTAATGCCCGATTACCAAAGCAAGCACCAATAGTAGAACTTGATGTGACAAGCGAAGATAATTTGAGTCAATTATCAACAAATGTGAAAAAACATTTTTCGCATTTAGATGGAATTGTTCATGCAATTGGATTTGCTCCACAATCTGCACTGGGTGGAAATTTTCTTGAAACCCAATGGCCAGATGTTGCAACAGCGTTGCAAATCTCTGCTTATTCATTTAAATCTTTATCGATGTCTTGCGTTGAATTAATGCCAAATGGAGGAAGCATTGTTGGTTTAGATTTTGATGCCACAAAATCTTGGCCCCAATATGATTGGATGGGAGTTGCTAAAGCTGCTCTTGAATCAACATCAAGATATTTAGCAAGACATCTTGGTCCAAAAAACATTCGAGTTAATTTAGTTGCAGCAGGACCCATAAATACAGTTGCTGCAAAACATATTCCTGGCTTTGAAAAATTTGAAGAAGCATGGGCTGCTCGATCACCTTTGGGTTGGAAGATTTCTGATCCAGTTCCATCTGCTAAAGCAGTGGTTGCGCTACTTTCGGATTGGTTTCCTGCCACAACTGGAGAAATAGTTCATGTTGATGGCGGATATCACTCAATGGGTGCTTAAGTTTTCTATCCCATAGTTAACAACAGTTGATAAACCTGACCGGCAAATTTGATTTAGTTCCAAAATTGGCGTTGAAATTAATTGATTTTTTGATGCGCTAAAGGTTTGAATATTTTCTTCAAGAGCAAACTGCGTTATCGCTAACACTCGAAGCAATCGTCCAATTAGAAATGTAATCCTTGAATTTTGATCGTCTGGAAACTGCTGAATCGAAATATCATGATCTAAATCTATAAGTAGATTCCTCGCCTCGTTATTGTGTTTTATCAAATCAAAAGCTTCTAATTCCTCACTAATCTCATGCAAAGAATCAGACAAACTTTTATCAAAATCTTGCCAACTATTTTTTAAAGGGGCAGGGGATTTCTTTCTGTCAACTTCAATCCAAGTATTCTCTGAAAGAATAATTCCTTTTGGATTTTTAGAGATACTAGTTAAACAGTGACCCAATCGAAGAGAAATATCTACAAATTCATCGATACCAATGATCGAGTCAGTGTTTCCTTCTATTGGAAAATGACATCGGATCCCAGAGAAATTATCTCGGCGAATCCTGGATAGATAAATCGATAAGTGTTCTTTATCTACTCCAGTTTCTATTATTCGAGGAGAATCACTCATAGAATCAACAGCTCGTTCAAGAGTTTCGCGGCCTTGCAAAAATGCTGTTGCCCATATTGCAAAAGAAATACTCTCTGGCACGTGATCAAAAACTCTAAGAGTTTTCATTAATATCCATATTCCTCTAATTGAAAACTTATTTGTGATGCCTAAATTACCCGAAAGATCGCTCTTAAGATTTATCAATTTAGACTAGGCAGAGGAGGTTTAATTCTTGAGCATGCTTAATGAAACCGAGAACATGGGTGCTTGGTTGACTGACGATCAAATTGAATTCATAAGAGATCGACTTCCAATTCTATATATTGATGCAATTCCTGTAAGAGTTGATGAATTAGGAAACGTAACTCAAATTGGATTGCTTTTACGTGGCATGCCAGATGGCACCATAAGTAGAGCAATGGTTTCAGGTCGAGTGCTTTACGGTGAAAAAATTCGAAATGCATTAAATAGACATTTAGAAAAAGATTTAGGACCCACTGCACTTCCGCAAATTTCTCCAAGTCCAACTCCATTTACAATTGTTGAATATTTCCCTGATCCAAATGTGACAGGATTTCATGACCCAAGACAACATGCAGTGAGTTTGGCTTTTGTGGTAGTTGTGAAAGGCGATTGCAAACCAAGTCAGAACGCTCTTGATTTAGTTTGGTTAAATCCGGAGGAAGCCCAATCAGAAAAAGTTCTAAATGAAATGACTGGAGGTCAAGCCAAATTATTAAAGCTTGCACTTTCACATATGGGAGTAATTAAATGAAAAATAATTATGCAAGTACTAATCTAGGTTGGCTATTAAGTGTAGGTGGAATAATTGGTTGGTTTTCTTCATTTACATTAACTGTTGACAAAATTAGGCTTTTAGAAGATCCTTCTTACATTTCATCTTGCAACGTTAATTCAGTTTTAGCTTGTGGCAATGTTGTAAAAACGGCTCAAGCTTCAGTTTTTGGATTTCCTAACAGTGTTATAGGGGTAAGTAGTTTTCCAATTTTAGTACTAGTTGGTGTTCTTTGTTTACTCAATTTTTCATTACCAAAATGGATGTTTCAAACTATTGCACTTGTCAGTGGACTTGCAACAATTTTTGTTACTTGGCTTGCATATCAGAGTATTTATGTCATAGGAAATTTATGTCCGTATTGCATTGTGGTTTGGGGGATGACGGTACCGATTTTCTTTTTGACAATGAGAGATTTGATGAAAGTTTCAAGAAATTCAACAATAAAAGCCTTGGTACCTTTTAATGGATTTTTAACTTTGGGATGGTTTTTAGTCGTAGGGTCAGCAATCGCTTTAGAATTTATTTTCTAAGTGTCCGAAGGGGGACTTGAACCCCCATCCCCGTTAAGGGACTAGCACCTCAAGCTAGCGCGTCTACCTATTCCGCCATCCGGACTTACATACCAACACGATAATAATTCCTACCGTGAGACTTAAATCATTCAACTACTGGGCATGATAATTACATTATGGAAAATTTTGAAAGTATCGAAAATGATGTAGTTACTATCTGTCGTGATTTGATAAAAATTGATACTGTCAATTTTGGGAATAATCAAAGTAATGGTGAAATAAAGGCTGCAGAATATGTGGCAAAAATATTAAGTGGTTTAAATCTAGATTTCAAAATTATAGGACCAGATTCAAAGAGAAGTTCAATTATTACAAGAATTGAAGGAACTGATCCTGATTTGCCTGATCTTGTCTTGCATGGCCACCTTGATGTTGTTCCCGTTGAAAAAGATAAGTGGACTAGGGATGCTTTTGCAGCTGAAATATTTGCAGACATGATTTGGGGCAGAGGTGCGGTAGATATGAAAAATGGCAACGCCATGATTTTGTCGTCGCTAAAAAACTTACTTATTACTGGATGGAAACCAAAAAGAAATATAACTCTTGCGATGTTTGCAGATGAAGAAGCAGGGGGAGCGCTGGGTTCTCATTTTGTCACTAATAATTTTCCTGAATATTTTAATAAAGCAACTGAAGCAGTTGGTGAGGTTGGCGGATTTTCGCACACATTAAGTAATGGGGTCAGGCTTTTTTTAATAGAAACCGCTCAAAAAGGAATCGCCTGGATGAAATTGACCGCCAAAGGAAACGCTGGTCATGGTTCGATGATTAACAACAACAATGCTTTGGAAAAAATTTCTAAAGCAGTTTTGGCTTTGTCAAAAAATAAATTTCCCATAACAATTAAAGACGCTGTTCACCATCTTTTACAAGAAACAGCTAAAGCGCATAACACGAATTTCGATAAAAATGATCCGGAAAAAATAGTTTCCCTACTTGGTTCCTTAAGTAAATTAGTTTCTGCCACGCTCTCCGATACGGCGAATCCTACGATGCTTCAAGCCGGTTACAAAGTAAATGTAATTCCTGGGGAAGCTAAGGCATATATTGATGGAAGATTTTTACCGGGAAATCAAGAAAGTTTTCTAAATGAAATCAAAAAAATTGTTGGTTCAGAGATCGAAGTAGAAGCTGAAACACTTGATGTTGCCCTTGAAGCACCATTTGAATCTTCAATAGTTAAGAAAATGACAGAGAGTTTAATTAAAGAAGATCCTTTAGCAAATGTAGTTCCATATATGCTTTCTGGTGGAACTGATGCCAAAGCTCTTTCAAAATTTGGAATCAAAGGCTACGGATTTACTCCACTTATGCTTCCAAATGATTTAGATTTTACTAGTTTATTTCATGGTCACGATGAAAGAATTCCAATTAATTCATTAAAATTTGGCGCAAGAGTTATGTATAGATTTATAAGAGAAATTTAAGTTCGTTCTACTCTTAAAATTCTTTTTTTTACCCACATTCTTTTTATTCCATTTGGATAAATTCTTGTCCTGACTAGTTCCCACCTGCCATATTCAGCAAGTTCTGTCAAAATTGTTTTCGCATCTTGTCTTGAAATTTTTGATGGTAGTGGCACTTCTCTAATTTCCCAAGTTGTGGACAAATTATTTCCTTTCGGAATTAAGTTGAGCCCATTTTGACTCAGGATATGTGAAATTTGGCGCAGAAACGTCGGATAAGGCTAATTTAATTTCCTCAGGTAAAAATAAATCGTCTGCTTTTAGTAGTTGTTTTAATTGGGCAAGATTTCTTGCTCCAAGAATTACTGAACACACACCTTCTTGGTCACGAACCCAAGCAAGGGCAGTTTCGGCAGGACTTCTTCCTAATCCTTCTGCGGCAGTAATTAGTGCGTCGACAATTCTTGCCTTTTCATCGGTTAAATGAGCTTGAATAAATTTTGAGAAATGAGCAGATGCAGCTCTTGAATCTACTGGTGTTCCAAATCTATATTTGCCAGTCAAAACACCTCGACCTAAAGGAGACCAGGGCAGAAGTGATTTTTTTTGGTTTATTAGTAAAGGAATTAAATCTTTTTCTACGCCACGTTCTACTAAGGAATATTCATGTTGGGCACTAACTATCGGAATTCTTAGATTTTTACATTCATTAATAATTAACGCAGTTTGCCAACTTGAATAATTAGATATTCCCAAATACCGATATTTTCCTAAACGATAATTATTTTCTATTGCCATTAGGGTTTCTTCTAGGGGCGTTAGTGAATCCCAACGATGCATCTGCCATAAATCAATATGATCAACTCCCAATCGATTTAAGGAAGAATTAATTGCAGAGTTTAGATGCAATGCGCTGGCATCGTATTTTCTTGGGGGGTCAACAACTACAGCTTTAGTTGCTAAAAAAATTTGATCACGATTGCCAGTCTCAGCAATAATTTGTCCAACAAGTTCCTCTGATTTACCTGCTGCGTAACAATCAGCAGTATCTATAAAATTTCCGCCAGCCTCAATAAAAGCTCTGTATTGTGAGCGAGCTTCAGGTTCGTCTGTATCATTTCCCCACGTCATAGTTCCCAAAGCAAAGGCAGAAACTTCGTGTCCTGTTTGAGCAAGCAGTTTTTGGCGCATATTGTGAGGTTATTGCAATAATCTCAAAAATTAAAGGTTTTGCTACCAAAAAGGTTGGTGTTTCAATTTGAGTTGGTGGTTAGCAGGATTTCTTGGAGTAGTTCAGGGAATAACTGAATTTTTGCCCATCTCATCAAGTGCGCATTTAAGAATCGTGCCAGCTTTTTTAGGGGCAAAAGATCCAGGAGCATCTTTTACAGCTGTTACTCAAATAGGAACTATTTTTTCAGTATTAATATATTTCAGAAAAGATTTAATTAATTTATCACTTTCTTTTTTCAAAGGAATTTTTAATAAAAATTTAAGAAATCATGATTTTAATTTGTCTCTAGCAATAATTTTTGCAACATTACCTATAATATTTTTTGGATATTTAGGTCAAGATTTTGTAAAGACTACTGCAAGAAACCTTTATTTAATATCTCTTATTCTTTTGTTTTTTTCTTTTATAATGTATATTAGAAATGGTCGTATTGAATCCTGCTTATTTTCAAGCTCAGTTAATTAACAAGCAAATTATTCCACCTTATGTATCTTCTTCTGACAAAGCAAATGTCGAAAATGATGCTACTGTTAACTGTATCAAATTTTATCAACGTATTGTTGCTCCTGGTTATACT
>CAXBQJ010000027.1:0-9244 GCA_963977775.1 uncultured bacterium | reverse complement strand
AATGTACGCTATCTACGAATAACCACTCGGAAGACGAACAGTTATTCTTAATAATGCTATTCAAATCAAAAAAATTAAAATTATTGGAATCGGATAAAAATTTCATTTTTTTTAACAAATAATGATAATTTTCTTTTGTCAAAATTTTTATCTTCAATTGTAGAACTAAAAAAAACTCCCTTTTCATGCGATAATCCTAAAAAAACACAAGTATTAATCATTCAAAATAAGCATCAACGACCCTCACCCTAATAAAAATAGTTTTAATTATTGTTGAGTGTAGCTTTCTTTTCGATAAGATGATTCATGCAAATCTTTTCTTGATTTCTCGTATACGTTCAACGGTGGGTTTATTCTCAAGATCATATTTAAAAGTTAATAGGTCTTTCATGAACTCATAAAACTCTCTATTCTTTGAATTTGATGAGGGTTTTATGAGTGGATTCAAAAACTGTTCAATAATCTTCTTTATATTCTCAATTATCCTCTGGAATATAACCCTTAAAAAACATCAATCTGCTGGCGGATAAAATAAAAAATAATTCCCAAAATAAACGACGTATATGCAAATGGAATAAGAAAAAAGTTTTCTTGTAAATAACCATTTTTATCAACGCTTGAACCCTGAATATTAAAAATAAGCATTAGCGCAATAGTTAAAAGAATAAAAAAATAAGATAAATATTTTAAAACTTTTTTCAAAAAAAATTACTTTCTTTTACTCTTAATTTTCTTTAATTTAGTGGTTTTTTCAGCTTTAAACCAAGTTTTCCAAATAGCTAAAAAAGTTGTATAAACCGGCAAGCTTAAAATCAATATTTTTGTTAATATCGAGGGTGGATCAATTGGTTCAGAATAATTCAAAGACATAACAGTAATTGAAACAAGATATACCACAGAAATAGTAATTGAAACGGGTCTAAATTCTTTTACTCTAACAGGATGAGGAAATTTAATATTTGTAAGTTGCAAGACGCATAAAATTAAAGAAATTAGCACAACCCAATCAGGCGGAGTTTTTAAGAGAAGAAAACTTATTACTACTAGATTCCACATACAAGGAAAACCTACAAACCAGGAATCATCTGTTTTGTGATCTGTTCTTGCCCACCAAATTGCACAAGTTAATAAAATAGAACCTGCCACAAAAGTTTCATATTGCGCAGGCATCATATTTGTGTTTAATAAAAACATCACAGGAATAATTACATATGTAAAGTAATCGACTATTTCATCTAAAACCACGCCACTTAGCCAAGGGGCATGTATGACAACATCTAACTTTCTAGCTATCGGGCCATCAATGCCATCAAGAATTTGACAAACAATTAACCAAATTAATGAATCTCTAACTCGGCCATCAATAATTGCCTGCAAAGCAAGCATGCCAAAAACGGCTCCACTCGCCGTAAAAACGTGTAAGGCGTATCCAGCATTTCGCTGAGCTATCAAATTTCGCGCTGTTGCCATCGCTTCATCCTAAGTGGCAAATCCCATGCAGCGTTAATTCGAGCAACTTTTATCTAGGGAGAGAAATGGTTGAAAAAACCAAAAAAAAGGGGGTAAAGGGTTGATTTTGGAGGAAAAGGGAGTATTATGGTGAAAACGGCCTGTGGAGGGTTGTGGGCAACTGATCTGGGACTAAATCAGTGATTGCTCAGGGGAATTTTTAGGGGAGGTCCCATGTTCTTAGGCACGCATCAGCCTCGACTTGATGACAAGGGACGACTTGTACTTCCTGCCAAATTTCGTGATGGTTTTTCAACAGATGTAGTTTTAACTAAAGGCCAAGATCTTTCAATTGTTATGTGGCCAATAAGTGAATTCCAGTTATACGCTCAAAAAATTCGAGAAGCTTCTCGAAATGATGCTCGTGTTAGAAGTTATTTAAGAGTCTTTTTCTCAAGTGCATTTGATGAACAAGTAGATAAACAAGGTCGAATTTCAATACCGAATCCATTAAGAGAGTATGCCCAACTTGATCGAGATGTAGTCGTAGTTGGTGCAGATACAACTGTTGAAATTTGGGATCCAAAACTTTGGTCAACATATTTAGCTGAAGCTGAACCAAAATTTGCCACAACTGCCGAAGAGGTGGTGCCCGGAATATTTTAAAAACTTTTAAATGAAAAAGGTTTTCGTTTGGCGCGAGGCCTCTCTCTGCAAAAGTTGTCCACCGACTTTCTTCCCCGAAGCCGGAAGCAAAGTTTGCAGAGAGGGACCTCGGTTAAACGCAAATTAACCGAAAAGTAATAGGGGAAGGGGATAGAAGTGACTGAAAAGTCATTACAAGAGCAACACATTCCAGTTATGTGTAATCGCGTTCTTGAATTATTTTCTCCTTGCTTGAATTCACAAAATGCAATTTTGCTAGATGCCACTCTTGGTTTAGCTGGTCACTCTCTATCTTTGTTAGAAAAATTTCCTAATCTTAAAGTAATTGCATTTGATAGAGATGAAATTGCGTTAGAAAGAGCAAAACTAAGACTTGAAAAATATTTAGATCGCGTCACATTTATCAATCAAACATTTGATCAGATAGAAAAAAGTTTAAATGGACAAAAAGTTAATGCAATTCTTTTCGACTTAGGAGTTTCTTCAATCCAATTAGATGAATCAAATAGAGGTTTTTCATACGCAAAATCTGCACCTTTAGATATGAGAATGGACTCAAAACAAAAATTAGATGCTCAAACGATTCTGAATAATTACGAAGTTGAAGAATTAACAAAAATTCTTCGTGAATATGGAGAAGAAAAATTTGCATTTAAAATTGCAAAAGCAATTGTGAAGAGAAGAACAGAACAGAAATTTGATGACACTCTAGATTTAGCCACTTTGATAAAAAATACAATTCCAGCTCCTGCTAGAAGAACTGGAGGAAATCCTGCAAAAAGAACTTTTCAAGCATTGCGTATCGCAGTTAATAATGAATTAGAAATACTTGAAAATGCCATCCCACAAGCACTTTCTGCTTTAGTCGTGGGAGGAAGATTAGTGATTCTTTCATATCAATCTTTAGAAGATCGAATTGTTAAAAATGCATTTAGAAAAGAAACAGCAAATATGGAATTTATTCCTGGGCTACCCATTCTTACCAATAATGAGAAAAAACAATTTGAACTTATTAATAAAAAAGCAGAGCAAGCAAGTCAAGAAGAAATAAGTAATAATCCTCGCGCTTCTTCGGTTCGTTTAAGAGCAATTAAAAGAATTGGAGAAGCAGCATGAGCGTTGCCCCAATTTCTTTAACTCAAGCTCAAGTAGGACCTAAGCAAATCGCTGCCTTTGGATTTGGCTTAATAATTTCAGGAATAATCCTTGTGGGAATGCTTGGTGGTTTATTTGTAAATACTTTGCTTTCTCAAGGACAATTTGAAATACAAGATTTACAAAATAAATCAATAGCTTTAGCTGATGAACATGAAATGCTTGCTCAAAATGTTGCCCGTATGGAATCTCCAGAAATGCTCAAAGCAAAAGCCATCGAAATTGGTATGTTGCCAAGCCCAGGCTCAGCATTTATTGATTTAAGAGATGGCCGTTTGATGGGGGCAGGAATTGATCCCATTCTCAATGAGCCTGACTTAAGCGTTGTCACAGTGGTGAGCACACCTTGAATCCAAATCAAAAATTAGTTTTAAAACCTGGAAATCAAAGACTAAGAATTGTTTTAACTTTTTCAATGACAATCTTGATGATTTTTGGAGCAAGACTGTTTCAACTCCAGGCACTTGATGCGCCACAACTTGCTGCAACAGCTGCAGAAAATAGAACTAGAACTTTGCTTTTACCTGCTCAAAGGGGAGAAATTACAGATAAGAATGGTGCACCATTTGCTATAACTGTTGACGCAAGAGACATCACTGTAGATCAAACTATGGTTATAGATCCTTTAGGAACTGCAAAGGCAATTGCGGCAATCACTGGAATTGATGAAAATTTGTTACTGCCTGAACTTTCAGGACAAAGAAAATTTAATTACGTTGCAAAAAAAATAACTCCAGAGCAGTGGACAAAAATTAAAGAATTAAAATTACCTGGAATTTTTAGCGAAAAAACTTCAAAAAGAATTTATCCAGGAAACACTTTAGCTTCAAATGTTATTGGATTTGTGGGAGGAGAAGACAAAGGTTTAGCCGGACTTGAATATGGTTTTGAAAATGAATTAGCAGGTTCACAAGGTGCAGTAACAGTAGAAATAAGTGCCGCAGGTAGACCTTTACCTTCTGGTATTTCTTCTGAAAAAAAACCAATTCCAGGAACAGGAATCAGATTAACTCTCGATAGAGATTTACAATTTGTCGCAGAACAAGCATTAGCAGCAAGAGTTGAATATGCACAAGCAGATAGTGGAACACTTGTGGCAATTTCTCCTAAAACAGGAAAAATTTTAGCTTTAGCAAATTATCCAACTTTTGATTCAAATAATCCAAATGATTCAGAAAATGTTTCAACAGTTAATCATGCATTAGTAGATGCCTATGAACCTGGTTCAACTGCAAAAGTTATAACACTTGCCGGACTACTAAATGAAAATTTAGCTTCTCCAAATACACCATTTACAATTCCACCTGTTTTAAAGCGTCCAGGAAAAACTTTCCATGATCATGAACCTCATGGAACTCTTAGACTCACCTTGACTGGAGTTTTAGCAAAATCCTCTAACATTGGAACAATTCAAGCAGCTGAAATTATGGGACCTGAAAAATTTAATGAATATTTACTTAAATTTGGAGTTGGTCAAAAAACAGGAATGCAATTTCCTGGAGAATCTAAAGGAAGATTGCCAAAAATAGAAAAATGGTCAAAAACAAGTTTTCCCACTTTTGCTTTTGGACAAGGCTATATGGTTTCAGCTGTTCAAATAGCAAGTATGTATGCAACTATTGCAAATGATGGAATAAGAATAAATCCACGACTTATTGAAGGTTATGTTTTACCAAATGGTGATTTTCAAGATGCTCCAGAACCGGAAAGAACCGAAGTTATTTCAGCACAAGCTGCAAAAACTTTACGCGAAATGATGGAAACAGTGGTCTCCGATGAAGGTACTGCACCTTTAGCTGAAATACCTGGTTATCGAGTTGCTGGTAAAACGGGAACTGCGCAAGTTGTTGATCCTGCATGCAAATGTTATTCAAAAGATGTAATTGCTTCATTTATTGGAATGGCACCAGCAGAAAATCCAGAAATTGTTGTTGCAGTTGCAATTCATCATCCAAGAAATGGAAGATGGGGAGGACTTTTAGCTGGTCCAGTTTTTAAAGAAGTTGCTCAATATTCTTTACAAAAATTAAATATTCCACCATCAAATGGAAAGCCGCAAGGCTATCCAGTGGAGTGGTGATAAAAAATGAAGTTCGCGCGTCCAAGCGTTAGACCAATAGCGGTAGGCGAACTTGTTCAAAAGTTTGGAATTAAATCTGAAAAATTAGATCAGAAAATAACAGGAATTTCACACAGCACTAAGAGTTTAGAAAAAAATGATCTTTTTGTCGCATTAGCAGGTCAAAATAATCACGGCGCAAGTTTTGTAAACGATGCGATTAAGCAAGGGGCCACCGCAATATTAACTGATTTTAAGGCAAGTGAATTATTGAAAGATTTACCAATTTCAGTTTTAATTCATGAAAATCCTCGTCACATATTGGGTGAATTATCCTCCTTCATATTTGGTGAACCATCTAAAAAACTAAATGTTTTTGGAATCACTGGCACAAATGGAAAAACTACTACAGCATGGTTATTAAAAGCTGGATTAGAAAATTGTGGAATTAAAACAGGTTTATTAGGAACTGCGGGAATTTCAATTCCTGGACTTGATATTGCTAGTGAAAGAACTACACCTGAAGCACCAGAATTACAAAGTTTGTTAGCACTAGCAGTTGAAAAAGGTGCTCAAGCAATTTCTATGGAAGTTTCCTCTCATTCAATCAAATTAGAAAGAATTAATGGCACGCTATTCAAAGCTGTAGGATTTACTAACTTGAGTCAAGATCATTTAGATTTTCATGGAAATATGCAAGATTATTTTCAAACAAAAGCAAGCTTATTTAATGAAAAGTTTAGCTCTAAAGCATTTGTTACCACTAATGATCAGTGGGGACAAAACTTAAATAATTTAATTAAGATTTCTCATGAAAGTTTAGGCGGTGATGTTACTAACGACTGGCGAGTTGTAGACATCACCGCTGCTTTAGGCCATGTTGATTTCACATTACAAAATAAGAAGAAACAAAATTTTCAAGTTAATCTTGCATTTGCAGGAGCATTTAATGCTTTTAACGCAGCATTAGCAATTGCTATGGGCAATGAATTAGATGTTGATTTATATAAATTTATTAAGGGAATTGAAAGTGTGCAGATTCCTGGACGTATGCAACCAGTAGTTTTGCCAAATTCTCCTCTGGGAATTGTAGATTATGCACATTCACCTGAAGCAATTGAAAATGTCTTGTCCTCCTTGAAAAAACAAACAAAAGGAAAACTTGTAGTGGTAGTTGGCGCAGGAGGAAATCGCGACAAAGAAAAAAGACCTCAAATGGGAAAAGCTTGTTCTGATTTTGCTGACTGGGTAATTATTACTGATGATAATCCAAGAGATGAGGATCCATCTAGTATCAGAAAATCTATTATTAGTGGAATTAAAAATTTGGATAACGTAATTGAAATTGATAGTAGAAAAGAAGCAATAAAAAAAGCAGTTGAAATTGCGAATGATCTTGACACAATTGCAGTACTTGGTAAAGGTCATGAAACTTACCAAGAAATAAAAGGACAGACTTACACCTTTAATGATTTTGAGATTCTTAGGGAATTAATTCAAAATAAGCGTGGAGAATAGATGATTAAACTTAAACTTAAAGAAATTGCTCAAGCAATTGATGGCAATCTTGATTCGAAATATTTTTCAATAGATTTTTCGGGAAATATTGAAATTGATTCTAGAAAAATTAAGCCAGGAGACATCTTTGTAGCAATAAATGGCAATCGAGTAAATGGAAATAGTTATATAAAAGAGGCAGTTAGAAATGGTGCAATTGCAATAATAAGTGAAGAAAATGATCCAAATCTTTGCATAATTCAAGTACGAGACGGAGTAAAAAATTCTAAAGAAATAGATCAACCAGCAGTAGTTGCTATGGGCAAATTAGCAAAATATGTATTACAAAAATTACCTAATATTCTCAAAATATCTGTCACAGGCTCTTCTGGAAAAACAACAACTAAAGATTTATTATCAGATTTAGCTAAATTAATTGGTCCTGTAGTTGCTCCCATAGGAAGTTTCAATAATGAGATTGGGCTTCCTCAAACAATCTTTAAATGTATTGAAGAAACCAAAGTGTTGATCTCAGAAATTGGAGCCAGAGAAAAAGGAAATATTAGTCATCTTTGCGAAATAGTTAATCCTCATATTTCAATAATTCTTAATATAGGAAGCGCTCATATTGAAATTTTTGGAAGTAAAGAAAATATTGTTGAGGCAAAATCTGAGATAGTTCAAGATTTAAAAGAAACTGATTTTGCAATTTTGAATAAAGATGATGAATACTTTGGCAAAATTAGTTCCAAAACGAAAGCTAAAATTATTTCATTTGGCACAAAAGATGCTGACGTTTTAGCAACAGAAATATCATTTGATGAATTAAATAGAGCACAATTTAAATTAAACTATAAAGGTCAAAATTCTCTTGTGAAACTTAAAATCATCGGAAAACATCAAGTGCATAATGCTCTCGCTGCTGCTGCAGCATTTCTAATCAAAGGAGTTGACTTAAATAAAATTGCAGAAATTCTTTCAAACTCTGTTGCCAAAAGTGAACTAAGAATGCAATATTTTGAAAGCAAGACTGGTATAAAAGTTTTGAACGATTCCTATAATGCAAATCCAGAATCAATGCGTGCTGGATTAGAAGTTTTACAGTCAATAGGGAATGGAAAAAATACCTGGGCTGTTTTAGGTGAAATGAGAGAATTAGGAAAAGAATCAAAAATTATGCATGAAAAAATTGCTCAGTTAATTATCGATTTTAAAATTAGAAATACATTAATTGTTGGACAAGGAGCAAAATATATTTACGACTATTTGATGTTAAATAATTATTTAGGTTCTGCTAATTATGTAGAAACTGTAGAAGAGGCAATTAAGAATTGTAAAGTCTTATTAGCAAAGAATGACCTAGTTTTAGTAAAAGCTTCCAGAAGTATCGGGCTTGAGAGAGTCGCTAAAGCAATTGAAAATGACTTCAGCGAGAATTTACTCAACAAAACCCAGGAGGTTGATCAGTGAGGCTGATCATTATTGCTGGTGTTTTTTCAATGATTTTTTCATTATTTGCTACTCCACTTTTAATTAAAGCGCTAAGAAAACGTGGGAAGTCGCAAGCAATCAGAATTTCTGAAGGCGACATAAATTATCCCGAGCATCAAGCAAAAATTGGAACACCTTCAATGGGTGGACTAGCAATTTTAGGTGGTTCGGTTGTTGGCTATTCCATGGCACACTTCTTACTTTGGAGACCCCCAACTCTTTCAGCACTTATGGCTTTAGCACTTATGTTTGGTTTAGCTGCAGTTGGTTTTGCAGATGATTATTTAAAGATATATAAGCAAAATAGTCGAGGAATTAGAGCTAGAACTAAATTAATTGGACAAGCAGTAGTAGCACTAATTTTTGGCTATTTCGCAGTAAATTTTCCAGATGAATATGGCAGAACTCCAGGATCAAGTGCCTTATCAATTGTTCGTGATACAAACATTGTTTTACCAACTGTTTTGTTTTTCTTACTCGTGTGGTTTCTAATTACAGCTACAACTAATGCAGTTAATTTGACAGATGGTTTAGATGGTTTGGCATCTGGTGCTGCAGTTTTAACTTTAGGTGCATACATATTAATTGGAGTTTTTGAATTCAATCAAAATTGTTCATTTGAAAGAAATGCCACTTGTTTTGATGTTAGAGACCCATTGGACTTAGCAGTGTTTGCTGCGAGTGTTGCAGGTGCATGCATTGGATTTTTGTGGTGGAACACTTCTCCTGCAAAAATTTTTATGGGTGATACAGGATCCCTTGCATTAGGTGGTGCGATTGCAAGTCTTGCAATTATGACAAGAACTCAATTACTGATTGCATTTTTAGCAGGATTGTTTGTTTTGATCACAATTTCTGTAATTCTCCAAGTTGGTTCATTTAACTTAACGAAAAAAAGAGTTTTTAAAATGGCACCTTTACACCACC
>CAXBQJ010000026.1:0-9401 GCA_963977775.1 uncultured bacterium | reverse complement strand
GAATCCTGTCCGGTTTCAAGAGGCCATTGCAAGCAAGGTTCTATGACCGCACAAGAACGACATACTTTTTTGGCTGCTTCAATTTGAAATACAGCGGGACCTGTGTTTCCAATTGGGAAGAACAATTCCGGATCTTCGTCACGGCAAGCTGATTTGTGTCGCCAGTCCATGCGTAAACCTCCTAAAAAAGTGCCAAATACTATCGTGACACGTTGTGACGATTTGCACAACCAGGAAATCCAAAAATCTTCAATTAACATGTGTCACTTTGGTCACATTTATGAACAAATCGGACTTTTTGACTTATTACGTTGAATTAGCAATTGCAAAGTATTTGCAGTAAGGTTGTGCTGTGCAATCCCAAACAATTGAAAAAAAGAAACTCCGTCAGGTACTCAAATTTGAGCGGGATGAAATTCCACGATTAATTGGCGTTCTTGGAACAGTAGTTTTTCTTCATGTTTTAGGTTGGGGACTATTTGCTTATTACAACTCTAATCCTGAATATCACTTTCTAACTGATAGTTCAGGTGCACTTATTTACGCCGGAGCTGGAGCATTAGCTTACGGATTTGGTTTAAGGCATGCATTCGATGCTGATCATATTGCCGCAATTGATGACACCACGCGATTAATGCTTGCGAAAGGAAAAAGACCAATGGGAGTTGGTCTATTTTTTTCTTTAGGACATTCAACAGTTGTTTTGGCATTGTCTGTTGGAATTGCGTTGGCCGCATCTAAAGCCACTTTGTTCAAAGATGCCTTCTCATCAATTGGAGGAACCATTGGAACAAGTGTTTCTGGCTTTTTCCTATATTTGGTTGGAATTTTAAATTTAATAATTATGGTCGGTGTATTAAAAGCTTGGCGACAAGCAAAATCTGGAAAATATTCTCATGAACATTTAGAAAAACTTTTGAATGATCGGGGTTTAATGCGTCGAATATTCAGAGGAAAATTTGAGAAGGGTTTTGATCACTCCTGGCAACTTTATCCAGTTGGATTTTTGTTTGGACTTGGATTTGATACCGCAACTGAAGTTGGATTATTAGCACTATCTGCAACTGCAGCAGCTGGCACGATAGGAGGCACATTACCTCCTCTTGCAATAATTGCTTTACCAATTATTTTTGCCGCTGGAATGTCAATGATGGATGCCTTAGATGGAATTTTTATGACCAAAGCTTATTCTTGGGCTTTTACAAGTCCTTTGAAAAAAATTTATTACAACTTAACGACTACAGGATTATCAATATTTGTAGCTCTTGGAATTGGAACTTTACAATGGATTTCGGTTGCAAGTGACAATTTTGGTTTATCAGAAATTGAGCCATTTAAAACCATTACGTCTTTTGATTTAAGTGCGATAGGTTATTTCATTGTGATTTCATTTGTATTGGCTTGGGCACTTTCAGTATTTATTTGGAAATTTGGAAAATATGAACAAAAATATGGACATAAAATAAAAGACGAACACCATACTCATACAGGATTACACATCGGCTAAATTCATGATCAGTAAATTAGATTTGAAAATACCTATATTCATAGGTTTTTTTGAATCAATTTTATTTTTAGCATATTTTATATTTATTATGATTTCTTCACTTTTAACTTCAAATGTTGAGAGATTAGATACTTTAATTATTGAATTATTAATATATTTGACTTTTAGTATTATAATTTTTTATATTTCAAAATTATTGATTAAAGTTAATAAAAAAGCTTATACACCTTTTTTACTCATACAAATGTTCATAGTAATAATTGCTTGGCCCTTATTGAATGAAAATAATTTCTTAATTCAAATTTTTGCAACTCTATTATTTATATTTGCATTGACAAGTATATTTATTACGCTTTTACCACAAAACAGATTAAGGTTTTTCAAATAACTATTAATTAAACCTAGCTTCGAATAAATCAAAGCTAGGTTTTGTTAATTTTAGGCTTTTTTAGTTTCCCAAAAAATAGAATCAATTTCTTTTATTTTTGCTAATAAATTATCTGCAACTGAAACATCGTTTGTTCCTTTTGTTCCAGCAGCGCCTGCTAATTTTGTAGCTTCATTGAACAAAACATGTAATTGAGGAAATTTTTCAAAATGTGCAGGCTTAAAATAATCAGTCCACAACACCCAAAGATGTTCCTTGACCATGTTTGAACGCTGTTCTTTAATTGCAACTGCACGATTTTTAAAATCTTGATCTTTAGAATCGTTGTATTTGACCATGCAAGCTTTAACTGACTCTGCTTCAATTCTTGCTTGAGCAGGGTCATACACGCCACAAGGTAAATCGCAGTGAGCATAAACAGTTGTTTTTGGTGACCAGATACTCATAAGTAATCCTTTCAGTTTCACTAACCTTGAGATTACCTTGAAACTTAAGGGTTAGCACAATGAGATTGTGGGTATAAAGCGTCTGATGCTGGCAAAGATAGAGGGCTCCTCTATGCAACCTAACTTTGCTGCTGGAGATTTGGTGCTTATTCTTAAAACACAAAAAATAAAAAGACAAGATGTAGTAATTGCCCAAAGACCAGATAGGGCTGAATTTCTTGTGATTAAAAGAGTAAACGAGATTACAAATAATGGCTATTGGCTGCAAGGAGACAACCTTGAATTCAGCGATGACTCAAGATTATTCGGTGAGGTGCCGAAAAAAAATATAATTGGAAAAGTCTTATTTAAATATTGGCCCTTATTTACAAACTAATGCAACATCTTGAGCAAATTTTTCAACGTCTTCTTCAGTAGTATCCCAAGAACACATCAATCTAACTTCTCCAGTTAAATCATTCCAGACATAAAAATTATGCTTTTCTTGTAATTTTTGAGTGTGAGAAGGATCAAGAATTGCAAAAACCGCATTACTTTGAGTCAATTGAGTTATTTTAATTTTAGGATTCTTTTCAATTTTATTTCTTAATAATTGTGCCATTTTGTTTGCATGAAGCGCATTCTTTTTCCATAAATCATCAGTTAGAAGTGCGATAAATTGAGCAGCCACATATCTGTGTTTACTGGCTAATTGCATTGCTGATTTTCTAATCCAAGGATATTTATTTGCTAATACTTTATTGAATAAAACAACTGCTTCTGCTCCCATCAAACCATTCTTAGTTCCACCGAATGAAAAAATATCAACTCCAGCTTTTTTTGTTATATCTTCAATTGAAACTCCAAGACTTGCTGCAGCATTACTAATTCTTGCTCCATCCATATGTAAGTAAGAATTGTTTTTGTGGGCTAAATCTGCAAGTTTTTTAATTTCATCAGGTGTGTAAACAGTTCCCATTTCTGTTGACTGAGTTATAGAAACGACATTTGGTTGGGAAGTGTGTTGATCTCCCATTCTTACCCAAAGATTTTCGATCAACTCAGGTGTTAATTTTCCATCCTTAGTTTCGATATCAAGAAGTTTTACTCCTAAAAGTCTCTCGGGAGCTCCACCTTCGTCAACATTTATGTGTGAAGTTTTGGCACAGATTACTGAATTCCAAGAATTTGTAACAGTTTGCAATCCAGTTACATTTGCTCCAGTTCCGTTGAAGACAAAATTAACTTCTGCTTCCGGACTATTAAGAGTTTTCTTAATCATGTCTATTGCTTTTTGAGTAATTTCGTCTGCTCCGTAAGCTTTCATGTGATCAACATTTGCTTTAATTATTTCTTCAATAACATTTGGATGCACTGGTGCATAATTATCACTTGCAAAAGACTTCAATTTTAATTCTCCATTATGGATTTGATAATTTCTGCTTGTTCCTCATCATGTTTAGTGTGAGAACCAACGGCAGGTGCAGTTGAAGCAGGTCTAGATACTCGCAAAATTACTTTGCCAAGTTGTGGAGCGAGTTCATTCATAATGAATGGAAAACCACCTTGATTGGCAGGTTCATCTTGAGCCCAAATTATTTTTACATCTTGAGAATATTGAGAAAGAAGATTTTTTATTTCTCTTGCTGGAAGTGGATAAAGTCTTTCTAATCTAATGATGGCAATGTCTTCCTTAGTTGCTGAATCTCTGTGTTGGGCAATTTCATGAGCAATTTTTCCTGAACATAAAACTATTTTTTTAACTTTTGATCGATCAGATTTAATATCCTCAATTATTGGATTAAATTTTCCATTTATAAATTCATCAGTAGCACTTGTTGCTGGTTTAGCTCTCAACATTGATTTAGGAGTAAAAATAATTAAAGGTTTTGTGTGAGGATTCAAGACTTGCCACCTTAACAAATGAAAATATGATGCAGAAGTTGAAGGCTGAGCAATAGTCATATTGTCTTGTGCAGCAAGACTTAAAAATCTCTCAATTCTTCCCGAAGAATGATCTGGACCTTGTCCCTCCATTCCATGAGGTAAAAGTAAAACAAGACCTGATTCTTGTTGCCATTTTTGTTCACCAGAGGCAATAAATTCATCAATAATTGTTTGTGCGCCATTAGCAAAATCACCAAATTGGCCTTCCCACATGACTAGAGATTTTGGTTGGGCTATTGAGTAACCATATTCAAATCCCATGCCAGCAAATTCTGTTAATGCAGAGTCAATGATGAAAAGTCTTGTGCCTTCTTTAGCAACTTTCTTTAATGGTTTGTAACCTCTTCCAGTTTTGAAATCAACAATTACTCCATGTCTTTGACCAAATGTTCCACGTCTTGAATCTTGTCCTGCAAGTCTTACCCAATGTCCTTCAGCTAACAGAGAACCAATTGCTAAAGCTTCACCCATAGCCCAATCAATATTGTTGTCTTTAATCATTTGAGCTCTTCGTTCTAGCTGAGGCCAAAGTCTTGGATGAGGGGTAAATCCTTCTCTGAGATTAATTTGAGTATCCGCAATTTTTTGGATTAAATCCATGGAGATTCCAGTTTTCACTTCAGCAGGAAAGATTGGCTTGTTATTAACAGGAATTGGATCTGGTTTCTTTAAATCACCTTTTGTTTCAGCAAACACTCTTTCAAGTTGATTTTGATAATCAACAAGTGCATGCTCTGCCTCTTCAATTGTTATGTCACCACGACCGATGAGTGATTCCGTATAAAGTTTTCTGACACTTCTTTTTTCGTCGATAACTTGATACATAAGTGGTTGAGTTAATGATGGATCATCTGCTTCGTTATGGCCACGTCTACGGTACGTAATTAAATCAATCACAACATCTTTTTTAAACTGTTTTCTGTATTGATATGCAAGTCTAGAAACTAACGAAACAGATTCGGGATCATCTGCATTTACGTGGAAAATAGGTGCTTGAATTGTTCGTGCCATGTCACTTGCATAAGTTGAACTTCTTCCATCTTGAGGAGAAGTAGTAAATCCAACTTGATTATTAACGATTAAATGCACAGTGCCACCAGTTTTGTAGCCTCTAAGTTGGGAGAGATTTAATGTTTCAAGTACTACTCCTTGGCCTGCAAAAGATGCATCTCCATGAAGCAAAATTGGCAAAATCGGATAATCATGATTTTTACCTAATTTGTCTTGTTTAGCTCTAACAATTCCTTCTAAAACCGGATTAACTGCTTCTAAATGTGATGGATTTGCTGCGAGATAAACAGGAACACTTGCACCTTCTTCTGTTTTAAATTTTCCATAAGTTCCTAAATGGTATTTAACATCTCCGGAACCTTGCACAAATCCTGGTGAAGATACATCTTCAAATTCTCTAAAAATTCTTTCGTAAGATTTTCCGGCAATATTTGCCAAAACATTTAACCTGCCACGATGTGGCATAGCGATGTCAACTTCAATTAAATTGTCATTTGCTGCTTCGACAAGTATTGAATCAAGTGCAACTATTGCTGATTCACTACCTTCAAGTGAAAATCTTTTTTGACCAATGTATTTGGTGTGTAAAAATTTTTCGAAAGCTTCTGCTGCATTTAATCTTCTTAAAATTCTTAATTGCTCTTGCCTATCCATTCTTTCGTGAGGTTTTTCAACTCTTTCTTGTATCCATTTTCTTTCTTCTGGATGTTGTATGTGCATGTATTCAATGCCAATACTTCTTGTGTATGAATCTTGCAGTCGATTCAAAATATCTCTTAATTTCATGAAAGGAACTCCACCAAAACCACCGGTGGCAAATTCTCTTTCTAAATCCCACACACTTAATCCGTGATTTACCATTCTTAAATCCGGATGAGTTCTTTGTGCATATTCAAGTGGATTTGTATCGGCAATTAAATGTCCACGAACCCTGTAGTAATGAATTAGTTCTTGTACTCTTGCAACTTTATTTATATCTTCATCGTGAGTGGTATCAATATCAACAGCCCAAACATAAGGTTTGTATGGAACTTGAAGTGATGTGAAAATATCTTCATAAAAATTATTTTTACCTAAAAGAAGTTCACTTACTTTTCTTAAAAATTCACCACTTTGTGCACCTTGAATAATTCTATGATCATAAGTAGATGTAAGAGTTAGAACTTTGCTTATTGCTTACTTTGCTAATGTTTCAGGTGCTGCTCCATGCCATTCAGTTGGATAATCAAGGGCGCCAACTCCGATTATTGCTCCTTGACCTTCCATTAATCTTGGTACTGAATGTTGCGTTCCAAGTGTTCCAGGATTTGTCAAACTAACAGTGGTGCCTTGAAAATCTTCTACAACTAATTTTCCAGCTCTTGCTCTTCGAACTAAATCGTCATAAGTTGCCCAAAATTCTGCAAAATCTAATGTATCTGCATTTTTGATGTTTGGAACTAAAAGTTGTCTTGAGCCATCTTCTTTTGTTAAATCAATAGCTAAACCAAGCCCAACGTGAGGATATTTAATAATTGCTGGTTTGCCATCAACTGTTGTGTAAGCAGTATTCATTGCTTTTATTTCAGCAACAGCTCTTGTCACAGCGTAAGCAATTATGTGTGTGAATGAAACTTTGCCACCACGTCTTCTTGATAAATGATTATTAATAAATGTTCTATTTTCTTGCAACAAAATAGCGGGCACACTTCTTGCTGAAGTGGCAGTAGGAACTTTCATACTTGCTTCCATATTTGCTACTACACGTGCCGCAGCACCTCTTAAATTTTCAGTTGTTGGGACGTTGTCTATTTGTTCTAAATTTTTCTTTGTTACAGGTACAAAGTTTTGAGCTTGAACATTAGGAATTGGTTCAACTACGGGCTTAGGTGTTATTTTGTTTTCTGAATTAATTTTTGCTTGAGATTTTTCACTTGGAGTGTAATCTCCAAAAAATTCCCACCAGGAGGGATCAACCGAGTTCTTATTGTTTAAATATTGTTGATAAATTTCATCGACTAACCATTCATTAGGGCCAAAACCGGTATTTGCTGGGTTTGGTTTTGCTTCACCCGACATTGTGGCTTTTACGACCTCTTTCACTTTTAGCCGTATCTCTAGCGTAGTAGAAACACACAAGATGCATGATTTCGCATCTCGTAGCAGGCTAGGACATATGAGTGGCGAACATAATCCTGGGGCAGTCGTAATTGATGATTCACCATTAGTTCCTGGTTCATTAGCAAATCAAGTTGCCTTGATAACTGGTGGAAGTAGAGGAATTGGATTTGCATGTGCAAAAGGTTTAGCTGAACTTGGAGCAAAAATAATAATTGTAGGACAAAATAAAGAAAAATTATCCAATGCTTTAGATAATTTAAAAAATCTGGGACATGAAGTTATTGGCTATGTAGCCGATGTAAGTAAATTTAATGAAATTGAAAGTATTTCTGGAGAAATATTTAATCAATATGCGCCAAATATATTGGTCAATTCTGCAGGGGTTATGAGTGAAAGAACAGCAAAAACTTTAAAAACTAGTGATGAAGAATGGAATCGAGTTTTAGATATTAATTTGAAAGGAAGTTTTAACACCATAAAGATATTTGCTCCACTTATGGTTGAAAAAAGGTTTGGAAGAATAATTAATGTCACAGCTTGTTTGGGAAGAATGAGTGGCCCAGGAACAAATGGTGGTTTAGCCCCTTACAGAATTTCTAAAGCAGGAGTTAATGCTTTGACAAAAAATTTTGCAGCAGAAACAGGAAATGGTAGAAGAGGAATTTTAGTTGATGCAGTTTGTCCCGGTCACTGCAAAACTGATATGGGTGGACCTGATGCGCCAAGATCTGCCGAACAAGGTGCGGAAACAATTTTGTGGCTAGCTTCTCGAACTTTAACTGAGAATATTCAATCAGGATTTTTGTGGGAAGAAAGAGCAATTGTTCCTTGGTAGATACTTGTTGTGGAGTATTTGCCCCAAGATTGATTTAAATTTCATAAATTAATTAGTAAGGTTCCAATTTCTAGGAGCCAAATGAAAAATACTTTTACTACCAATAGATTTATAAATTCTTTGCTTTTTGATGACGACGTAGAAGAGTTTTGGATTAATAGTCCAGGAAAAATATTTGTTGCAAAAAATGGAATAGCCGAACTTTCTAGTTATGTTCTAACAGAAAGTGAAATAACAGCCCTCTTAGAACAACTTTTAAGAACTTCGGGAAGACGTCTAGATATTTCTCATCCTTTTGTAGATGCAACACTTCCAGACGGTAGTCGATTACATGCTGTCATACCAAATATTACTCAAAAATGGCCTGCGATAAATGTTCGCAAATTCAAAAAAGAATATGTCAAGTTGCAAGATTTGTTATCTAGAAAAATGTTTAATACTTTAGCTCTTAGTTTAATGCAAAAAATTAATTTAGATAATTCTAATTTATTAATAAGTGGCACTACTGGCGCTGGTAAGACTACTTTTTTGAGTGCTTTATTGAATGATTTACCAAGGAATACTCGAGTCATAACTTGTGAGGAAGTTTTTGAACTAAAAATAGATTTAATTGATCAAGTCAGATTACAAACTAGAGATCATAATCTTGATTCAAAAGGCGAAGTCGATCTAAGAAGATTGATTAAAGAAGCACTTCGAATGAGACCTGACAGATTGATTTTGGGAGAAGTGCGACAAGCAGAAGCCCTTGATTTATTAATTGCCTTAAATAGTGGAATTTGTGGCATGGCAACCATTCATGCCAACTCTGCGCAAGATGCAATTAACAAAATATTTCTATTACCTTTGCTAGGTGGACCTAATATCCAAGAAAATTTTATTAAAAGAACTGCTTCTAAAGTAATTAAATATGTAATTCATCTAAGTAGAGATATCTATGGGTTTAGGTTTGTGTCAGAAATTGTAGAAATAATTCCTAATAATACGAATGATTTTTTTGAATTCAAGGAAATCTATAAATACAACAATTCCAGGCTGAATGTAGCAGTTTAATGGAACATATTTTAATAATATTTTTAAGCTTTATTTTTTCAATTTTATTTTGGGCATTTTTGAATGATAAGCCTCTTTTGTCTTTAGAGTTATTGAAATATACTTATTTAAAAATTAATTTAAATTTAAAAATAT
>CAXBQJ010000025.1:0-9668 GCA_963977775.1 uncultured bacterium | reverse complement strand
TTGGTTTCTCCAACATCTTCAGGCAAATCTCTTATTGCTTATCTATTTGTTCGACAATTACTAGATTACCAAAATTTAAAAGGTTTGATTATTGTTCCAACAACTTCTTTGGTTGAACAATTATATTCCGATTTTCAAGATTATGCTAGTGAAGATACCTTTAAACCTTACATGCATGTTCACCGTATTTACCAAGGCAAAGAAAAGAAATCAGATAAAAAAGTTTTTATTTCTACTTGGCAATCTTTATACAAAATGCCAAAAGAATATTTTGAACAATTTGATTATGTAATCGGTGATGAGGCACACAACTTCAAGGCACAATCACTCACCACTATTCTTACCAACTGTGTTAATGCCAAATATCGTATTGGTATGACAGGCACTTTAGATGGAACCAAAACACACAAACTGGTACTTGAAGGTTTATTTGGACCTGAAAAGAAATTTATTACCACAAAAGAATTGATTGATAAGGGTGTGGTATCCAACTTTGAAATTAAATGTTTAGTCCTTAAGTATCCAGACGAAGAGTGCCAGAAAATAAAAGACTATTCATATGCTGAAGAAATAGATTTTCTTATATCAAATGAACAGAGAAATAAATTAAAAAATTTACTGACAAAACAAGCAGCAAATAAAGAAGTGGCGATGTTACTTCCTGTTGTATTTGTTGTTTTACCTTCAGTGTTAGCAGTTGCGATGTATCCAGCTCTAACAGTTTTACAACAACTTGGATAGGAGAAATTATGATTAAGAAATTTTTACTAAATGAACGGGGAGATGTGCCTGGTTGGGTTTTAGTCACAGTTATGACAGCAGGATTAGTTGCAGCATTATGGGTTGTGGCTGACACGGCTTTAGCAGCAATGTTTAGCAAAGCGGTTGAATCTGTTACTAAACCTTAAAGAACAAAAGGGATCAGCTGTTGTTAGTTTTGCTTTAGTTACTCCTTTAATACTGATTAATACTTTAATTATTTTGCAATTTATTTTTAGTATTTTAAATTATGCAAAAGTTTCAAATCTTGCTGACTATGCCGCTAGACAAGTTCAAATTGGACATTCTAATTCTCAAATCATAGATTTAGTTAAAATCAGAAATAGTGAAACTTTTCCCAAATTAAATGAATACAAAATAGATTTTCGACCATTTAATAATGGGTATCATCAATATTTGAATATTAGGGTTACAACTTTCTATAGTCTTTTTGGCGTAAGTGAATTTTTAATATAAAGCTCTAGCAGTGCGATTTAAAGATCAAACGGGAAATGTAATTTTAGAATTTCTTATTTATATTTTAATAAGCATAATTTTCTTTTATGGTTTTATTGATATTTATAAAATCTATATTTTCAAAAGCGAAAGTCAAAAGATTAGCAACTTCTTGTCTTCTTCGATTGCCAAGAATCCAGTAACTTCAACCGAATGGTTGAATTCTCAAAGTTTCAATTCGCTAGAGAAAATGTATGAATTAGAAGATATTGATATTAGTTTTAAGTGCGATAACCTAAATTGTTCAAAAAGTTCAAAATATATTGAAGTGGAAATTAAGAAAGACGTTTATTTTGCTTTTATAAAATTTTCTATATTGTCAAAAAATAGATCATATATGAGTAAGTTTATTTCTTTATGAAAAGAAACCAGGGGTCAGTTTTACTTATAGTTGTAGGATTTATCGCAATTTTAGTTTCAACGTTTTTACTTATGATAAATATTTCTCACTTGATTTACGAGAAGCAAAAATTTCAAAATAAAATTGATCAGGTATCGATATTTGCAACAAATTTGATAGATCTAAATCACTATTATTCAAATAGTATTCTAGAAGGAATTAAATTAGATGAACTACAAATCAATCAAGAAGTCAAAAGACTATTGGATGAAGATAATACGTTGAGTAGTTTAAAAACTGAAGTAGATTTTGATCAATTGAACATTGAAGCTAGCAAAAACGTTAAATTACCATTTCTATTTGGCATAGATTTTATTGAAATATTTGTCAAATCAAGTGCAAAACTAGTAGTTGAGTAGTAATCAATCACTTTTATTCAATACAATAAAGTCAATATGAATAAAGATTTAAAACCAGAGTTAGATTTATTAAATTCCACTCTTTCTTCAATTGAAAAAGTCTTAAATCTTGATCAAATGCAAAAAGAAATTAAGGATTTAGAAAAAGAAGCTTCATCTCCAAATTTATGGGATGATGCAAACTATGCTCAAACTATAACTACAAAATTATCTTATTTACAAAGTGAATTTAATAAAGTAAGTAATCTTCGTCAAAAAATTGATGATTTATATGTACTTATCGAATTAGCAACAGATGAAGATGACGCTTCAGCTATGCAAGATGCAAGTAAAGAAATAGAAAAATTAGATTTAGAACTTAGAGAATTAGAAGTTAAAACATTATTGTCCGGAGAATATGACGCAAGAGAAGCCTTGATCACAATTCGTTCTGAAGCAGGAGGAGTTGATGCTGCTGATTGGGCAGAAATGCTTTTAAGAATGTATTTAAGATTTTGTGAAAGAAAAAATTGGAAAACTGATGTTTATGAAACTTCCTATGCTGAAGAAGCTGGAATTAAATCTGCAACTTTTGTTGTGCATGCCCCTTATGCATATGGAACTTTATCAGTTGAACAAGGAACACATAGATTAGTTAGAATTTCTCCATTTGATTCCCAAAAGAGAAGACACACAAGTTTTGCAGGAGTAGAGGTCGTTCCTGTAGTAGATAAAAATGATCAAATTGAAATTTCTGATGACGAAATTAGAGTTGATGTTTATCGTTCATCTGGACCTGGCGGACAAGGAGTGAACACAACAGATTCCGCAGTAAGAATTACTCATATCCCAACTGGAATTGTTGTTTCGTGTCAAAATGAAAGAAGTCAACTTCAAAATAAAGCTACTGCACTTTCAGTTTTAAAATCTAAATTACTTGAAAAAAAACATCATGAAGAACAAGCAAAAATTGATGCATTAAAAAATTCAAATTCTGGTTCTTGGGGAAATCAAATGCGATCCTATGTACTTGCTCCTTATCAACTTGTAAAAGATTTAAGAACTGAATTTGAAACAGGCAGCCCATCATCTGTTTTAGATGGAGATTTGGATGGATTTATCGAAGCCGGTATTCGTTGGCGAAGGCAACAAAATTCAAATAAGTAGTAAAGACCACAAACATTTTTAAGGCGAGTCTCACGGGTATCTCTAGTTTCACCCGATAACCTCAAAAGTGGAGAAATAATGATCAAATTTCAAAACGTCACAATGGCGTATAGAAAAGATGGCCATCCAGCTTTAAATGATGTCACATTTGATATCGCGGATGGTGAATTTGTGTTTCTTGTTGGGCAATCTGGTGCGGGTAAATCTACAGTTTTGAGATTACTAATTAAAGAAGAAACAGCTCAAAGTGGAAACGTTTTAATTGATGATGTAAATATTGGAAACTTGAAAGAAAAAGATGTACCAAAATTAAGAAGAAATATTGGAATGGTTTTTCAAGATTTTAGATTATTACCCGAAAAAACAGTTGCAGAAAATGTTGCATTCGCACTTCAAGTTTTAAATAAAAGTCACGAGGAAATAAGACAAACCGTTCCAGCAGTTCTTGATTTAGTGGGATTACTTGATAAAGCAAATAGAAGACCTGAACAACTTTCAGGAGGCGAACAACAAAGAGTTGCAATTGCAAGAGCTTTAGTGAATCGACCAGCTATTTTGATGGCTGATGAGCCAACTGGAAATTTAGATCCAGATACAACTGTAGAAATAATGAGACTTTTAGATCAGATTAATAAAGCCGGTACGACCGTAATCATGGCAACCCATGATGCAGGAATCGTAGATCAAATGAGAAAAAGAGTAATTGAAATAACAAATGGGGCAGTTGTGAGAGACCAAACCCAAGGAGGTTATGGATACTCATGAGTTCATTTATGACAAGAGTTCGTTTTGTTTTGGAAGAAGTGTGGCAAGGAATAAGCAGAAGTATTACTCTAACTATCGCTTTAATCGCAACTTTTGCTATTTCTTTATCTTTATTGGGAGTTTCACTTTTAGTTGGATCTCAAGTAAATGAAATGAAAGACTATTGGTTTGACAAAGTAGAAGTTTCTATATTTTTATGTACAGCAGGAAGTGATACTCCATCTTGTGCAAATGGACCTGCAAGTGAAGAGCAAAAAGCTCAAATCAGAACTGATTTAGAGGCAATGCAACCACTTGTGGCAGAGATATTTTTCGAAAGCCAACAAGATGCATATGACAGATTCATAGAGAGATTTAAGTCTTCCCCAATTTCTGCAAATGTGACACCTGATCAATTACCAGAAAGTTTTAGAATAAAACTTTCAAATCCTGAAGAATTCACAACTGTTGTTAATAAGTTTCTCAGTAGACCTGGAATTGAAGCAGTTAGAGATCAAAGAGCAACTTTGAGTAAATTATTCAATGTTTTGGGTGGACTACAGGCACTCGCACTTGGGTTTGCAGCAGCAATGTTAGTTGTAACTTCTTTATTAGTTGGTAACACAATTCGAGTAACTGCTTATGCCAGACGAAGAGAAATTGGAATTATGAGATTAGTAGGTGCCTCTAAAATGGCACTTCGCTTACCATTTTTGCTTGAAGCTATTTTTGGTGCCTTGTTTGGTGGAATTATTGCTACGGGGGTTTTAAGTTTTGTTAAAGGTTATTTAATTGACAAAGTAATTGCTACTTCATTTACTTTCACATCATTTTTTGGTTGGGATGCTGTGATAAATGCATCATTTATTTGTATAGCCGCAGGAACTCTGTTGGCTTTTGTTACAGCATGGTTTGGCATCGCTAGACATTTGAAAGTTTAGGTTTTTTGATGAGGTCACGCATCAGAAAAATCAGCATTTTTCTTGCTTCAATAACTTTTATTTTTGGTCTTGTAACAAGTGCGAATTCATTACCCAAAAATATTGATGATGAAGTCAATGCTGCCCAACAAGAACTTGAGTCCGCAAGCGCCTTAGTGCGCGAAGTGGCAGCAGAGCTTGCAGAAATAAGAAAGAAATTACCAATTGCAGAAGCTGCTCTAAAGAAGGCTCGAGAAGAATTAGCGGTGGCAAAAGAAAAAGATAGATTAGCTGCAGAAAAATTAGCGGAATTAGAAAATCAATTACAAATAACTCAACAAAATTTTGATCAAACTAAAAGTTATGTAGCAGATGTGGCACGAGTACTTTATCAAGATGGGCCATTGGCAACTTTAGAAATAATTTTAGGAGCAACAGATCCCAATGACTTCAATCAAAAGTTAATGGATATGCAAACCTACATTGGTAACCAAAACGAAAAAATTGCTCAATTGCAAATTATTAAAGCTCAACTAGAGTCAGAGCAAGCTTTGGTTGCAGCACAAAAAGTTATTTTAGAAAAAGAAAAAGCAGCTGCACTTGACGCAGCAAAACGCGCCAAAGCTGCTGAGGAAGAAGTTGTAAGACTTATTGCCAAACAAAAAGCTGCTTTAGCAAAAGCAGAAAGTGAAAGAGAAGCAACTAGAAAAAGATATGAACAATTAAGAGCTGAACAAATAAGATTGCAACAACTTGCAAGATTGCGTGCCGGATTAGGTGGCACGATGGCCGGTGAACTTTATTGGCCAATTCAAGGTGCTCGCTTGAGTCAAGGAGTTGGCCCAAGACGTCATCCAGTTTTTGGTTATAGATCCTGTCACACAGGAATTGATTTAGCAGCAGGAACTGGAACTCCAATTGCAGCAGCTGCCACAGGAATTGTTACAGCAGTAACAACATTAAGAGCTTATGGTCGAGTAATTGTAATTGCACATAATGGTGGACTTTCGACTATGTATGCACATCTTTCTCGTTTCAATGTTTCCGTAGGACAAGGAGTTGCAGTGGGAGACACAATTGGATTTGTGGGCTCATCAGGATGGTCAACTGGTCCACATTTACATTTTGAAGTTCACGTTAATGCAACCCCATTTAATCCACTTGGCTGGTTTGGTTCAGAAAAAGTTCCAATATCTTGCTAACAAAGAGATAAATTTTAATTTTTCCTCACATTTTGGGTTCAACTACAATTGAAGTATGAAAAAAAAGCAGCCTAATTACTCCCCAGTTTTAATTGCTGGTGGAGCAATTTTTGCTGTCGGTTTTCTTTTCGGATCATTTTTAAATAGTGAAAATAAAAATTCTTTGATGGAAGAAGTTGCAACTAAAATAATTGATAATTCTGCAAATTCAGTTGATAAACAATCTTTAGAAAGAGCAGCAATCGATGGAATGCTTAAATCTTTGGGTGATAAATGGAGTCAATATTTACCAAAATCAGGAAATAAATCTTTTGAAGAATCTATTGAAGGACAATATTCAGGCATAGGAGTTTGGATTAGAGCAGATGAATCTGGAGCTGCCAGCATTGCTGGAGTTGTGCCAAGTTCACCAGCAGAATTTGCAAAATTACAAGAGGCAGACGTTGTGTTATCAATTGATGGGGTTTCTACGGTAAATAAGTCTTTAGCAGAAGTTGCCACTTTACTTTCTGGTAAAGCAAATACAAACGCAATTTTGTCAATTAGAAGAAATGAACAAATTTTGACTTTCAACGTTAAAAGGACTGATTTAAAGAGTAATCCTGTAAGTGCTCGTATTTTAGAAAATGGAATCGTTTTGATTAACATAAATGAATTTTCCAGAGGTTCTGCTCGTACTCTTCGTGCAACTCTTGCATCAAGTGGTGCAGAAAGAACCGGAGTGATTTTAGATTTACGTGGAAATCCAGGGGGACTTTTAGTAGAAGCAACTGATGTCGCAGGATCGTTTTTAAATGGAGGACTTGTTGTTGAATTCCACAAACAAAATAAGACTCCAGAAGTTTTTAATGCTTCAGGGGATGGAGATGCGAAAACACCATTAGTTGTTTTAGTTGATCGAGGCACAGCAAGTGCTGCCGAAGTTGTTGCAGCAGCTTTACAAGACCGAAATAGGGCGATAATTGTCGGTGAAAAAACTTTTGGAAAAGCAACAGTTCAAGATTCTGCAAAACTTTCAAACGGTGCAGCTTTGGAATTAACGATTGGTTACTACATAACCCCAAGTGGTAAAAGACTAGATGGTCAAGGTGTACAACCTGATATTGAAGTAATTTCTTCAGAGAAAAAAGTAGCTGAAGAAAGAGCACTGCAAGTATTACAAGGTTTGCAAGCAAGTGTTGGGCGAAGTGGTTAATTATGAAAGAAAAAGGGAAAAAAATTGTTGCCCAAAATAAGAAAGCTCGACATGACTATGCAATTGAGTCTGTGATCGAAGCAGGAATTGTTTTGGTTGGGACTGAAGTTAAATCACTAAGAGAGGGAAGAGCAAGCTTGATTGATGGTTTTGCTCAAATCAAAAACGGTGAAATCTGGCTACACAATATTCATATTCCAGAATATGTGGCAGGCACCTGGACTAACCATGAGCCAAGAAGAGTTAGAAAATTATTGGTAAAAAAAATAGAAATTAATAAACTTTCTAAAGAGCTTCATGATTCAGGTAATACTCTCATTCCTTTGAGTTTATATTTCAAAGATGGTAAAGCAAAAATTGAACTTGCTTTAGCAAAAGGCAAGAAAGCTCATGATAAAAGGCAAAGTTTAAAAGAGAAGATGGATAAAAAAGAAGCCTCCAAGTCTTTGGGCCGCAGATTAAAGGGTGTAGAATAAAGAGTTCGAAAGAAATTAATTTCTATCGAAATGAAAAACAACTCAATAGGGGGTGAACGGTTTCGACAACAATGAATCGCGTTAGGTGAAGCGGGCCGAGGTTCAGGACAGATCTCGTAAACCATGTCTTGAAAAAATAAGTGCAAATAAATCTCGCACTGACTTTGCTCTAGCTGCTTAAAGTAGCTTTAGCCATAAAGTCCGTCAGCTCAGAAGTTCCTTCGATCTGAGATTTGGCGTCGCAAGAAGGATCACTAACTAGTCGGGTTACGAGATTAGTTAGAAAAATAAACAGTAACTTTGACCGTGTTGCTGGCAAGGCCACGAGTAACCAGCAGGTTGAGTACATGTAAATGTGGATGCGCCCGGAGAAGCCCTAGTACGACATTGATGGACGCGGGTTCAAATCCCGCCACCTCCACCGAAACAAAATTTGAAACCTAGTTTAATTATTAGGTTTCAAATTTTTTGTTTCCACATTATTTAAGCCCACCTGTAACAAATCAAGACAAATGCCGTAGTCTTAACAGTGGTTGCAAGTTAATGATTTATGCAAGGTGTCCTAGATGCCGGGTAAAGTCAGCGGCGAACGGCCCCGTTTAGGCAAAAGCATTGAGCGGTACACATCAACAAAAAGCAGGAGAAATAAATATGCCACAAGGCAGCGTCAAATGGTTTAACTCAGAAAAGGGCTTTGGATTTTTAGCCCCAGATGGAGGCGGACCAGACGTGTTCGTGCATTACTCAGCAATTCAATCTGAAGGTTATCGTTCTTTGAACGAAGAACAAAGAGTTGAATTCGATATCACCGAAGGCCAAAAAGGTCCACAAGCCGCAAACGTGCGACCACTTTAAGACCAGGACTTCTTAAATTCCCCGCTAAATATTTAGCGGGGAATTTTTTTTTCAAGCTAAAGTTTCTACAAGTAAAGCTTTTATAGAATGCATTCTATTTTCTGCTTGATCAAAAACAATTGAATGATCAGATTTAAATACTTCCTCAGTTACTTCTACTCCTTGAATCCCAAATTTTTCTTTAATTTTTTTCCCAACTTGAGTTTTGTCATCATAAAAAGCTGGTAAACAATGCATAAATTTAACTTCTTTATTGCCAGTAAGTTTTAATATATTTTTAGTTACTTGAAAGGGTTTTAGCAAATTAATTCTTTCATTCCAAATTTTTTCATCTTCTCCCATAGAAACCCAAACATCTGTGTGAATAAAATCGACACCTTTGACACCTTCTTCGATATCTTCAGTGATAGTAATTTGCGCTCCTGAGGAAAGACTTAATTTATTAGCAATATCTTTTATCTCTTGTGCTGGAGTTAAGGAATTTGGTGCAACAAGTCTGACATCCATTCCAAGTAAGGATGCAGTTACTAGAAAAGAATTACCCATATTATTTCGAGCATCGCCAAGATATGCAAAAGAAATATCTTCAATTTTCTTTTTTGAAAATTCTTTCATTGTCATCAAATCTGCAAGCATTTGTGTTGGATGCCAAGTATCAGTTAAACCGTTATAAACAGGAACACTGGAATATTCTGCTAATTCTTCAACTGAAGATTGGGCAAAACCTCTATATTCGATTGCATCAAACATTCGAGATAAAACTTCTGCAGTATCGGCAATAGATTCTTTATGGCCTAATTGAGAAGAACTTGAGTCAAAAAAAGTGGTAAAAGCACCTTGATCATGGGCTGCAACGTCAAAAAGTTTGATTTTAGCATCTTCAATTTCTTTAAGAGGCTCGTAACTGGCTTGCCACTGAGAAAGTGGAACGTTAAAAAGCGCAACAACGTGATGATAGGCTGTCGTTAACGGAATCAAATCCAGTGTGTTTTTTTGATAGAGGATTGAAATGCGAAACAGGGCACCTGTTTGTCCATTCAACGCTTGTGCCAATAGGGAATTGCCTGATTGCGTAACTTGTTTCAGATTTTCTCGT